>CALKJA010000193.1 GCA_937995865.1 uncultured Paracoccaceae bacterium
AGATTGCACCTGAGGCACTAATGGCCGCGCGGTTGAGCTTTGCACCAGCGGTTCAGATCATCCGATCTGAATTTCCGTTGCACGGGATTTGGTCGGCGACACGTTCAGGCGGACAGGCTGGGAACGGAGCGCAGGATATCTTGATTTCGCGACCAGAATTTGACCCCGCTCTTGATCTTTTGCCACCCGGGGCCGCGGTCTTTTTGACAGCGTTGCGCGACATGCCGTTCGGGGCGGCCTTTGAGGCGGCCAGCGCCGCAGAGGCCGAATTTGATATCACAGCCACCCTAACACTCGCGCTCTCGCGCAGCCTCTTTACTGAACTCACGACCTGAAAGACTTTTCCATGATGGACATCCCCTCT
The DNA here is from genome assembly GCA_937995865.1 of uncultured Paracoccaceae bacterium. GTDB lineage: Bacteria > Pseudomonadota > Alphaproteobacteria > Rhodobacterales > Rhodobacteraceae > Shimia_B. Next base: position 365 of record CALKJA010000193.1, read on the forward strand.
CCGCTGATCCGCGTCACCAACCATATCGAGGCCGCTGCTCCTGCTATCCTAACCACCGCCGCGCGACTGGTGTTTGCTGGCGTCTTGCTTATGTATTTTTGGCAATCCGGCACAACCAAAGTCGGCGAAGGGGTGCTTGGGATTTTTCAACCCGGTCCCGGTGCCTATATTCAGATCTTCCCCAAAGCCGTCGAGGCTGCGGGCTACGATGTCTCGCAACTGGGTGTTTGGCACTGGCTCGTGGTTGTTTCAGGCACAATCGCTGAATTTGTGCTGCCGCTTTTGATTGTCCTTGGGTTGCTTACGCGATTGGCGGCAGCTGGCATGATCGGGTTTGTCTTTGTGCAGTCGCTCACCGATCTTTACGGGCACGGCGGGCTGGCCAATGGCACTTTGGGTGCGTGGTTTGACAAAGCCTCAGATGCTCTCATCGCAGATCAACGGGCGTTCTGGGTCCTGTTGCTTGCGATTCTTGTGTTGCGCGGAGCCGGCCCACTTTCGCTGGACCGGCTGCTTTTCAAGCATGCGGAATAACCGCTAGAAATGCGCTTTTGGCTCATCGGGGCGCCCCGCCGCGACAGCCAAAAGACCTGCGATCCCAGTCATTGCGATAGGGAAGGTTGTGAACACCCCTAACCCGAAAGCCAACGCCATCAAACCCGTGGACAAAAGCATAAGAACGCCGCCCCATAAAGCGCGAGCGCGCGACATTGCCGCGCCGGCAATCCCAAGGATCGGGCCAAGAATGGAAGCCGTGCGCACCAGACCCACGTTGTCAAAATTTCCAAAAACCTCGGCGATCTCGGAATGTTGATCGGCAACTTCCGTATAACCATAGCTGAAAAACCCGACGATGAGGCCAAGGACGGACCCAATCAGTCCAAGTGTTAGTGCTGCATTTCTCATAGCCATACTTCCTGTGCGTCGACCTTCCAACCAAGAGTCATTTTTTCTGCGCCCACAATAAGAGGTCGCTTCATCAGAGTTGGATTTTCCGAAATTAAATCAATGGGATCACGGGCGCGTTGGCTGTCATCCAAAGTTCGCCATGTTGCTGAACTCTTGTTGATCAAGGCCATTCCAAACTCCGAAAATGCCGCATTAAGTACATTTTCGGGCACGCCTGAAGAACGCACGTCAACATAAGTCACCTGCGGCAAAGCCTTGATCGCCTTGCGGCAGCTATCGCATGTTTTAAGCCCGTAGAGTTCCACAATGCCGCACCCCTTGCTTTTCCTGAGCTTCACCTAGTTATTTCAATGGGGTTGCACAAGCGCAGCGCCTCCCAGAGCCGCCCTGGAGAGATCACACACGCGAGGCGGGACTTTAAGGAGAACGGCAATGGCCACCGGTACAGTTAAGTGGTTCAACACGACCAAAGGCTACGGATTTATTGAGCCCGAAGGCGGCGGGAAGGACATATTTGTCCATATCTCGGCGGTGGAACAAGCAGGCCTAACAGGTTTGGCTGACAATCAAAAAGTTGAGTTCGAAGTAGACGAAGGTCGCGACGGGCGCAGCATGGCGTCGAACATCAAGCCCCTGTAAAGGGTGCGGTGATTGGAAAATAGGGCGCGCCGATCCGGCGCCCCCTCTTGCTCACCCTTGTGCCAGCAAAGCCTGAAACTCGCGCCATTCGCCTTTGGACATGCCGCTGGTTTCTTGTGTAACCTCTTCGCCCGCAATCAATTTGCGGACGCACTCCATCGCGCGCGCGCTCATAGTTGCGCCGCCCTTGCGGTAGTCTTCGAAAGCCGCAAAGGCCAGTGGCACCCAATCGGCCACAATTTTACAAATTTCATCGGCATATACGCGGATTTCATATTGAGCATGCGCATCCGCGCGCAGGCGAAGAAAATGGAACAGGTTGTGAAGGTCCACCTTCCAATACCATTGAGTATAGATGTTCGCAGGCAAGTTCATGCGCGCCAACTCGCGGGCAAGGCCTTGCTGGCCCTCATCTGAGATCATCGCTTCATAATTGTCATAAGCACGACCTGAGTCTTCTTTGAGAATTTTAAGCACGCGGGCGGCCTCTTCGCCTTCAAGCAGCGCACCGCGCCCCTGATTATTGACCACCGACTGCGCCGCGAGATGATCAGGCGCAGGGATATAGAACTCACGATCAAGGATCGAATATCGTGCGGAATACTCATTCACATTCGCTGTGCGGTGCCGGATCCACTGACGGGCAACAAACACAGGCAGTTTCACGTGCAGTTTCACTTCGCACATCTCGAACGGCGTGGAGTGCCAGTGCCGCATCAAATAGCGAATAAGACCTTCGTCATTGCTAACATGTTTGGTCCCTTCGCCATAAGAGACACGCGCCGCCTGTACGATGGCGTTGTCGTCACCCATATAGTCGATGACGCGGACAAACCCGTGATCTAGCACCTGATGGGCGGTATACAATCGCTCTTCCATCCCCGGGCTCACAGCACGGCGCGTCGTCGTTTGTTGGCTGCGGGCCGCCTCAATCTGGCTTTGTTGCGCGTCTGAAAGTGGCATCCCGGCGTCCCATTCTTGCTGGATCATAATTCGAGTCGCCTCGACTATATATGCGCTGACAAGCCTCGCAAACCGCTATATCATGGTTGGGCTTGGCGGGAGCCGCACCCAATGCCAAGAGCACTCCGGACGATACGGGATACTAAGATGCCAACAAACGCCACCCTGATCAAAGCCGTATTAGCGGGGATTGCAGCACTTGGGCTGGCCGCCTGCAGCGCATCAGAGTTTATCGGCGAACCTGCAGCAGGCGACACCACAGTGGATGAAACTGCGCCTGTTACCACAATCAACAACGCGTTTTTGTTCGATACGGACCGAAACCTGACGGCAAACCTTTTTGTGTATGATGCAGTAAACGATACGATCACGATCAATAACTTGCCCTTCGACAATACCGATGAAAGCGGCAATTCCTATGCCAATGCAGGTACCATCGGCGGCACCGGAATACCGTTCTACCAATCGCCTCAGATTGCAGGCGGCACCTTCAATTATTTTGCGGTCATTTTGGAAAGCGACGCGGGCTATAGCTTTGGTGGGTCCGTTGCCACGGGCAACTTTGGCGATTTCGGGTTTGGCGGGGCATATATCGAACGCTCCGAATCTGCGCTCCCGCCTGAGCAAGTAGACAACTATATTTTCACTGGGGACTATGCGGGTACCCGCGTGGTTGGCAATGGCGGTGCGGGAAATGACGACGTGGGATTTGTGGTGGGCACCGCGCGCCTCCAGGTAGACCTACGCGACCTCGATACCGGCGGTTCTGCGATTGGCGGTGTTACAGGCCGAACGCTTTACAGCAGTGCAGGTGTTGAATTGGGAACCTTGGCTGGGCTCCAGCTAAACCTAGCAGATATAAACCAAGCCGAAAATGGACTTGAGAACGGCACAACCGATGTCCGCAATGCCGACGGATCGCTAGCACAACAGGGCGAATGGCTGGGCTCGTTTGCAGGACCGAACGGCGAAGAGATTGTCGGGTTCCTCGTTGTCGAAGGCACATGGTCCGACAATGACTTCAACTTTTCGGATGATGTCGACGTGATCCCACAAGAGATCCGAGAAACCGGCGTCTTTATCCTCGAGCGCTAAAGACATGTTGCGCGCGGCCCTTGTTTGGCTCAGCGTCATGCTCTGCCCCTTAAGCGCAGGATCACAAGAGCTACGTCTTAGCGTTGAGGATACCCGGCAACTTGTTTTTGTCTTGCTGGGTCAGAATCAACCATCAGCCGCAGCTCATGCGGCCCGTGCGGTTCTTGAGGCACGGCCCGGCGATATTCCTGCGCTTCTTGGCTTGTCTCAGGCCGCCCTTGCATTAGGACAAAGCACCGCCGCCGCGGACGCGGGACAACGTGCATGGCAAAATGCAAAAAGCCTGCGCGATCGGTTTGCCAGCGCAATGGTAACAGCCCGCGCACTCGCTGCCGATGAACGCAAGCTGCAAGCACAGCTGTGGTTGAGGCGTGCGTATCAAGCGGCCCCCGACGCTCAAGCAAAACGGGCAGCAGCCCGCGATATCCGGCGTCTTCGTCAGCTCACACCGCTCCTCATACAGCTGAGTTTTGGCATTGAACCATCGAGCAATATCAATGGCGGTGCGCGATCTGAAAGGGTCGAAGGCGGCACAATCAGCGGCACGTCCCTTGCGCTTTCCGGGATAGAATTTAACACAAGCGCTCAGCTGCGATATACTGTGCCATCGCAAGGAAATTCACGCCACAGCCTGACGGCGCGCGGAACTTGGCGCCAATTTACGTTGTCATCGCAAGCACGGGCCATTGCGCCCGCTGCCTCCGGTTCTGATTTCGCCTTTGGCGAGGTCGAACTTGGCTGGGAAGGGCGGCATAGGCGCGGAAAAGGTCAACTCACCCACCGGCTCAACTTGGGACACAGCCGATCGGGCGGGGCAGCGCTTTCACGGTTTGTTGGCGGAGCTTTGGGCTGGTCACAACCGCTGGGCGGCACACAGCACGGCGGGGGACGGCTTTCGTTTACCTACCAGCTGGAACGACAAGACCGTTTAGACTCACCCATTCGATCCTCGACGTTAAACGCATTGAGCGCCCAGTGGGATTTTAGGTCTGAAGCGGGCCAATGGGCGATAAGTGGCCGGGTGGCGCGGCTCGCTTCAGAAAGTGCAATCATCGGCCATGACGCAGCCTCGCTCACGGCACGTTTTACACCGCGCAAGCCATGGATCGGCACGCAAACAAGACTGGCCGCACAGTATGAGCACCGCAGCTACGCACAGCCGATTATCTTTGGCCTGCGGCGCGACAATACACTCGAGCTGTCTGTTGATATCACTTTTGGCAAGATTGATTACTACGGCTTTGCACCCACGCTGGATCTGACCGCGCGGCGCACGCAAAGCAGTATTGATCTGTATGATGCACAAACTCTGTCAGTTGGACTTGGCTTGACGTCGCTGTTTTAAGGGTCAGGTTGGAGAAGATCACAGTTCTTGAACACCCAAGTAAAGGATAGCCCAATGGCCCTCACATATTTGCACACGATGGTCCGTGTAAAAGACCTCGATGCGTCTATCACGTTTTATAAACTCTTGGGGCTGGAGGAGACCCGCCGCCACGATAGCGAAGGCGGCCGGTTCACGCTTGTTTTCATGGCGCCTCCGGGCCAACCAGAATGCCCGGTTGAGCTAACCCATAATTGGGATGGCGATGATGATTTGCCGTCCGATAGCCGCCACTTCGGTCATCTCGCCTATCGCGTTGATGATATCTATGCGGTTTGCCAGCACCTGATGGACAATGGTGTGACGATCAATCGCCCACCTCGCGATGGGCATATGGCGTTCGTGCGCTCTCCGGACAACATTTCGATTGAGTTGCTGCAATTAGGCGACAATCTTCCAGCCGCCGAGCCGTGGGCTTCGATGGGCAACACGGGTCATTGGTAAGGTCTAGGGGCCTCGCGCAAGTGGGCAGCCGGTTGCGTGAGGTTTGCTTTGCTTCGGTCGCGCTTCTTGGCCTCTGGGCTTTTTCCGCACAAGCCGCCTGCCGTCAGGCGCTTGCGCTTGGGCTTGATGTCTCAGCCTCAGTGAACAGCAGCGAGTATCGGCTTCAAGTTGAAGGGCTCGCCCGCGCGCTGCTTTCGCCGGTCGTGCGCGAAAAGATCCTAGCTATGCCTGAGGCGCCTGTGCACATTTATGCATTTGAGTGGAGTGGTCCCGGCATTCAGCGCAGCATTTTACCTTGGACGGAAATTACCTCTTTGCCTGTGCTGTCTGCGGCAGCCGCCCAGATTGCTGCTTATCAACGTGATCCACTTGGGGATTCTGTGGACCAATCCACCGCAATCAATCCAGCAATTGCACATGGGCTTCATGCTCTGTCTGAACGCTCAAACTGCTGGAAGAAAACAATGGATATCTCTGGTGACGGGACGCATAACACAGGAGGCGATCCGCGCGATATGCGACGAGCTCTCACTACGGCAGACGTTATCGTCAATGGTCTGGTTGTGGGTATCGACAATCCGCGCCCCGGCGATACGCGCCAATTAGAGCTAGGAGAACTGAGCGCCTATTATGATGCGTTTGTAATTCACGGGCCTGGCGCTTTTGTTGAAACAGCACTTGGCTATGCAGACTTCGAACGTGCGATGCGCCGCAAGCTTGAGCGGGAATTGGAAGGGCTTGTTTTCGGTAGCAGCATCCAAACGCTTGGTGCGGAATTCCACTAGCTTCGCTTGCCTATCTCGAAAGACGGTACGGCGACGCACATCCACGGCAAAGGCTACGTTTTGCACCGGATCTGTAGCCGACTTAATAGATGTACCGTATTTGATCCGACCAATACCGTTCAACACGTCTGAGAGCCGTGTTGATTTCATCTATGCCTCCGACGCCCAGCACCCCGCCAGATTGCAACCCTTCTGCATGGCGGCTGAATAGATCCGCCACAACATCGCGCACACCGCGGCCCTTTTCCGTTAGGCGCACACGCACAGAGCGTCGGTCAATTTCACAACGTTGATGGTGCATGTAACCGATCTCAACCAGCTTCTTTAGGTTATAGCTGACGTTTGAGCCTTGATAGTAACCTCGGGTTTTGAGTTCGCCCGCAGTCACCTCATTATCGCCGATGTTGAACAACAAGAGTGCCTGTACAGCGTTGATTTCCAAAACACCGACCCGTTCAAATTCATCCTTGATCACATCAAGAAGAAGCCGGTGAAGGCGTTCCACAAGAGCAAGCGATTCCAAGTAGCCCGAGATAAACTCAGAAGCGTTTGCCGCGGTCTGAGGCGGCGTCTGATTGATGTCAGAATGAATGCTCATATGGGTCTCCAAGCACGTTGTTGAAGACAGGTCTGACGCATAAACGAAAAGAAAGGATTAAGTGGGGCGGCCTTCTGGCGTCGTTTCACTAAAATGCTGGGCAATCTCTTTTATGAGCGGCGCAAAGAGTGCCGGTGGTGTGGCTTGCCCGCTGACCCATTGATACAGATCGTGATCGCTTTCCTCGAGCATTGTTTCGTACAGATCCAGCTCAGGCGCCTCCATCACGCCAAGCCGCGCGTCGGCGTAGCTGGTCAGGATTACATCCATTTCCTTGATGCCGCGGCGGATTGAGCGCATATACAGCCGCTTGCGCCGGGTCTCAATCGTTTCAGCCATCGCGCAAACGCGCCTCCATGTTCGACAAAAGCTCAAGAGAATCGGCGAGTTTGGCCCGCACTGCGGCAACTTCCTCGAGCGTCACCTCACCCTGCGGATAGGGCATGACCAAATCCTCGCCAATCCCCGTGAGCAGCCAGCGCAGAGATACATTCAAAACCCCCGCCAGCATTGACACGCGGTTGGCCCGGGGTTCGGACATATCATCTTCCCACTCAAGGATCGTGCGCTGTTTGACGCCCAATCGCTTGGCCAGCGCTTCTTGTGTCAAACCTGCCGCTTCACGTGCGGCGGTGATCCGATCTCCCAGTGTAGCCTTGTCATCCGCATACCATTCGGGTGCGACGGGGGTGGCTGTATCGTCCATTGGACTTGCCTCTCATTTCAGGGTCTGGCACGGCATACGCCATACCTGCCAAATTCACCACAGGGGCCGTATCATGACTTTCCTTTCAGCGACACTTGACCGCGTAGCACCGTCCGCAACAATCGCCGTGACCACTCGAGCAGGCGAATTGCGCGCTCAAGGGCTTGATGTCATCAGCTTGGGCGCAGGCGAACCTGACTTCAACACGCCTGAGAATATCCGTGAAGCCGGCAAGACGATCATTGATTCCGGCAAAGTAAAGTACACGCCCCCAGACGGTATTTCTGACCTAAAAGATGCAATCGCAGCTAAATTCGCGCGCGAAAACGGGCTGACCTATGATCGCAGCCAGGTCACCGTCGGCTCTGGCGGCAAGCAAATCCTGTGGAACGCGCTCGTAGCCACGATCAATCCGGGCGATGAGGTGATCATTCCAGCGCCCTATTGGACCTCTTACCCCGACATGGTCTGTATGGCGGGCGGTGAGCCGGTCGTGATCGAAACCTCCGTTGAACAAGGCTACAAGCTCACGCCAGAGGCGCTAGAGGCCGCGATCACCCCGCGCAGCAAATGGTTCATTTTCAACTCTCCCTCCAACCCAACGGGTGCGGGCTATCGCCGGGACGAGCTTAAGGCGCTGACAGATGTCTTGATGCGGCATGATCATGTGTGGACAATGTCAGACGATATGTATGAGCACCTCACCTTTGATGGGTTCGAATTTTGTACACCTGCACAGGTGGAACCCGGCCTTTATGAGCGCACACTCACGTGCAACGGTGTCTCCAAAGCATACGCCATGACAGGCTGGCGGATTGGCTATGCCGGCGGGCCCGCGCATCTCATCAAAGCAATGAAAACCGTTCAAAGCCAATCGACCGGCAATGCCTGCGCGATCTCGCAATACGCGGCAATTGAGGCGTTGAACGGTACACAAGAGTTTTTAGAACCCAACCGGGCGCTATTCAAAGAGCGCCGCGATCTTGTTGTGGCAGGTTTGAATGACTGCACCGGTTTGTCATGCCCAACGCCAGAAGGGGCATTTTATGTCTACCCCTCGATCGAGGGTTGCCTTGGAAAGACATCCGCGGGTGGCACCAAGATCAACACAGATAAGGATTTCGTGACCGCACTTTTGGATGAAGCTTTGGTTGCTGTTGTACATGGGGCGGCCTTCGGGCTTTCCCCAGCCTTCCGTGTCAGCTACGCTACATCTAACGCTGCCTTGGTTGAGGCCTGCGCGCGCATCAAATCCTTCTGTGAAGGGTTGCGCTGAATTGGACCACAAACGGAGCAACGGATAAATGTCCGGCGATTTGCCTGAATATTACTTCCGGATCCGCGAGAAAGGCGCTGTTGTCTTCCGCGTGGATACCGAAAACCGCCAGCGTCGGATCGATATGGATCAGATCGCAATTGTAAACGTTGTGAATGGGCAGATCAAACCGCATGGCCAAAGGGAGCTGTCGCCAGAAGACCTTGAAGTCATCCAAGGCTGGATGGCGGACCGCGTTGAAGTCCTTGAAGACCGCGTCATCGACGATATCCATCGGGCCGTGGATCATTTGAACCTGACCGCCCAATGGGTGCAGACCACAGCAACTGATGAACAGCTAGAAGATTTAACGGACACGTTGCTTTTGGCCATGCACGACTTGCGTAGCGTTTTGGTGCGCAAAAAGTCAGACCGTTTGTTGGCTGAGCGCGCGTCATCTGAGGATGCCGCGGAGTAGCGAAACTTCGTTTTTTGCTTAGGTGCATCGTAAGCTGCCTGTGCAATTCTGAGTTGGTCAGAACCAAAGACCTGCGTGATCAGCCGCCAAGCGTAAGCGAACCAATCAGCACAGATGCAAGCAGGAAGCCAAACACCTTTTGGAAATGAAAGAAGCTTCGCACCCAGGGTTCCGCGTGTGAGACTTTGTGATCTTCCGACGGCTCGATCAGCGGGATTGCATTTTCAAGGCTGTACCAAAAGCAATCCATGCGGCTGGCGCGCTTAAACTGCCCCGCTTTTCGGGCGATGACCGCGCCCGCAATCACCAAGGCAAAGAACCAATAGAACGCTCGTGCAGGATATACACCAAAGCCAACCGTAAATTGCAGCACACGGTCAAACCCGCGCGTCAGAACCTGTCCGGTCCATCTGAGCGGCGAAGACCACAGTTTCGCCGTGAGGCGCGTCGCACTTCGGTGTTTGAGCCGCGCAAATGCTACCTGTCGGGCAGCTGCGTCTGCCCCCATATTCGTTAAAGCAGTTTCAAGCGCTCGGTAGGGTTGCGGGCGATATCCATCGTCACGCTCCATCCCCGGCGCTACGCTTTGCGCCACCCAATCGATCAAAGGTGGCGTGTCAACACGAGCAAGATCAACTTCAGCTCCAGCTGAAAACCCTCCAAGCTGCGCGTAGCTGAATCCATTCAAATCGGTGGGCAAGCGCGAGCCATCGTCACGGTGCCAATTATCTTCGGCGCCGACCATCCGCGCCTGTAGGGATCCTGTACGCGCGTTACGCAGCAGTAGAGCGGCTTGCGGCCCCCATACAACATCTCCGCCCGGTGTCGCGTTCTCAGCCGCGCGCTGGAACCGCCACAACAGCAAAGATCCAACATCCGCTTCAGTAACATTCACCAGCCCCTCAAACCGGGAGCCCTGCAGTTGCAGGTGGCCATCCACATCCACCCCAACAAGGTTCACATCTCCGGCAAAGGTGCTGCCACGCAGAAACACGTTGTTTGGGGTGCTAAGCTGATCGGCCCGAAACAGCCCGTCAAACGCGGCACCACTGGCATCAACAGAGCCGCCGACATGCGCGCTGCTGATATCAATATCGGCAAAATGAGCTCCGCGCCGCAAAGTCAAAGCGCCGCCAATTTGGATGCGTTGCGCCCGCAAGCGGCCTGTAAAACGTGACCCATCCGTCTCAAGCGTTCCAGCAATCTGGGCCCCAAGCAGGTTAACTTCATCAAAAGACGCGCCGCGGCGCAGATACATGCTGCCGCCCACATCGATATTAAAAGCACTCAAACGGGCGGCAAACGCAGCACCTTGGGCATTTAAAGTCCCGCCGATACGGGCATTCGTCAGCGAAACCTGATCTTCAAAGCGGCTGTTGCTAAGCCGTAGGGTGCCTCCAACCTCTAATTCCTGCGCAAAAAGCGTTCCGGCAAACGCTGCGTCGCTTGCATCCAGCTCCTTGGCCACTTTTGCCGTGCTTAGATTCACATCCGCAAATTCGGCCCCATTGCGCAAAAACAGGCTTTTGCCGATTTCAGCCCGTTCAAAATCAAGCGTTCCAGTCACCTGTGCCCCGCCCAGATTAGCAAAGCCAGAGATGGCAGCATCTTGAAACCGGGCGGGGCCATCAACGCGTGCCTCAATGAGGCGTAACGGACCATCCACACGCATCCGAAACCCGCCTATCTCGCGCCGGATATGAGAGCCGTCAAAGCTGAGGGAGCCATCAATGCGCGCGTCGCTCAGGCCGACAAAGTCCAGTGTACTGGCTTGAATGCGAAGTGGCCCAGCCAACCGTCGCTCGCGCAGATCCAAAACCGGGATAAAAGCGCATCCTAACGCCACCCCCACGCTGGGCCGCACCGCAACAAACGCCGGATCGGTCAGAATCAGGGTCATAAATTGACGGCTAAGCGCCCAAGGCGCCATATCCTCAGCAGTAGCGCCAGACTGTGCGCAGGCGTCTGGGGTCCAGACTGCGACATCTGCTTGGCCAGTGTTGCAAATTTCGCCCCAAACCAGCTGTTCAGCGGGCGTTGCCCACTCAGGAAGCGCAACTGAACAAGCACGCGGGGTTAGTCCCAGCTCTTCAGGTGCAGGCACCTTTGAGGCGGTTTCCTCGATGATTATCTGAGGTTGCGTCGCGTCCTGCGCTTGTGCGGACACTGGATTGAGCCACGCAAGCATGGCCACGCACCCTGAAACCAAAAATCGCCTGTGCATCGCACCCATTCCCCAAGTCGCTTCGAACCCCGCCTGCACTTGGCCGGTTGCACGCACGAGACCATAGCTCGGCCCGCAATTCCACCTGTGATCGTAGAATTTTAGAAACAGCGGTGCACTTCAAAGCTCAGGAAGGGTTACGCCCACGCGCCACCAAAACCGCCACATCAAAAGCGCAGCCGCACAACCCAGTCCGACAGTCAGTCCAAGCCAGACCCCAACGGCCCCGAACTCAAGTGTGATCCCAAGCAACCACGCCGTCGGCAACCCTACAACCCAATAGGAGAACGCCGCCAGATACATGGGAACTGCCGTATCTTGCACCCCTCGCAACAGACCAAGAGCAATAACTTGCGCACCATCGACAAGCTGAAACAGGGCAGCCATCGCCAATAAGAAAATCCCCATCGCAAGCACCGCATCAAATTGCGGCTCACTAGGGTTCAGAAAAAGCCGCATCAAAGGTTCAGGCAAACCCAAAAAGAGGATGATCGTGCAAAATGCCATACAGATCGACAAAACCACAGAGACCCGCCCTGCCCTATGCAGATCCTCAATGGAACCACGCCCCACGGCCCGGCCCGCCCGCACCGTCGCAGCTTGCGACACTCCTAAATGCAGAACAAATGTCAAAGACGCCAATTGAAGCGCAATCCCGTGTGCGGCAAGCTCAACCGTTCCCACAACCCCCATTAAAAGCGCTGAAGCACCGAACAATCCAGCCTCAGACACTGCGGTGATGGCAACGGGCCAGCCAAGCCGGAACACCGTTGCAAACTTTTCCCAGTCAGAGCGCCAAATATTGCGCAACAACGTGTGCTCTGGGAACGCGCGCAGCGCATAAATGAACAAAACAACAAGCGCGAGCAGCCCTACAAACACAGTGGCGATCGCAGCGCCTTGCACCCCCATTTCAGGCGCGCCAAAATGCCCGAAAATCAGCACATAGTTGATCGCAACATTTGGCAGAAGCGCTGCGACCTGGGCCCAAAGTACAATGCCCGTGCGCTCTAGCGCGCTCAGATAGGACTTGATCACCATAATCCAGACCTGTGGGAAAATCCCCCAACATGCGATCCGCAAATAATCCTGCCCAAGCCGTGCAACCTCAGGCTTTTGACCTGCGTCCAAAAGAATGGGTTCGGAATACCAAAGCGGCACAATGCAAAAAGCCGCAAACACAGTAACGACCCACATCGCCATACGCGTCACGCGGCGCACTTCGCGATCATCTCTGCGCTCTGCGGCATGGGCGATCAGCGGCATCGCGGCCCAAGCGAACCCCGAAACCATAAGAAAGAGAACAAAAAAGAAGGAGCTGGCGACGGTGAGCGCTGCCAACTCTTCGATCCCGTACCAGCCCATCATTAACGTGTCCGTCGCCCCCAACGCGACCTGAGCGACAAGCGAGCCCGCAAGAGGAAGGCCAAGCCAGAGTGTTGCCCGAACTTCAGGCGCATATGTCTGCCGATATTGTTGAATAGTAGCCATTTGGCAGCCCTTACGCCCGCGCCCTTGCCCGAACAAGGGGAATGGCTAAAGTGTAGTGTAAGGAGGAGGCGCGATAATGCCCAAGCTGCTTACCCACCTGATCCCAGATGCCACTGCGTTTCTCAGCGCGCTTGAGGCCAATAATTCACGCGATTGGTGGGCAGATCATAAAGACACCTATGATGAAAAGCTCAAAGGCCCGGCACTCCAGCTTTTGAACGAAATGACAGGGCCCCTGTCTCGGTTGACAGGCTCTCCTGTGGACACAAAGCTATTTCGCCCGCATCGCGATGTGCGGTTCTCAAAAGACAAAACACCTTACAATACCCATTTGCATATGCTCTGGCAGCCCGCTGCAAAACCTGACGGGATCACGCGTCCGGGGTATTTCTTTGGAATTAGCCCAAGTTATGTCTCCATCGGAGCCGGGCAAATGCACTTCGACAAGCCTGCACTTACGGCTTGGCGCAGCATCGTCGCCGATGGCAACGCGGGTGTAGGTGCGCTGATGGATGACCTGACGACAAATGGATATCTAATTTCCGAACCCGCCTATAAACGCGTGCCTGCCCCCTACGAAAAAGACCACCCGCAAGCGCGCCTGCTGCGCCGCAAAGGCCTGAGTGCTTGGCGCGATCACGACACCGCGTTGACGCGCGATCAAATGTCATTGTGCTTTGAGGCACTAACGCCCTTGGTGCTTTGGCTGCGCGATTTGTAGGTAGCAGCGCGCTGACAAACGGCCCGACCTACGCAGATGTCGCGCGAAATTTGTTCATCAAATAGGGACCAGAACGGACAGCGGGGTAACGATCGCTCCCATCTAGCGGGGTTATGTTTGCGTGCCAGTTCGGCTGATGAAAATACGCTAGGCTTTTGCGGGCCGGCTCGTTCGGGCGCGCAATGACACGGTGAACCGTTGAGACCCATCGGTCCGACGTCCAGCGCGCCATAAGATCACCAATATTGATCACAAATGCGCCCGAAGGTGCCGTTACATCCACCCAACTGCCTGCGTGCTCAATCTGAAGCCCTGTTGAGCCTGCTTGCGGCAGCAAGATCGTCAGAGAGCCGTAATCCGAATGTGCGCCCGCGCGCTGCTGGCCAGCTTCGGCACCCTGTTGTGTGGCCGGGTAATGCAAAGCGCGAAGGGCGGAGATTGGTGCATTGATGGCGGCGTCAAACTGATTGTCCGGCAATCCCAACGCCGCAGCAAAGAGCCGCATGATCCGTGCCGCCAGCGCCTCCATCTGGGCATAATAGGTGCGCCAAGCATCCTCAAAGCCCGGCAGATCGGGGAAAGGCGTTGCAGCATAACAAAAGGATAGCGCTTCGGGGTCATCCTCACCCGCTGGGGCAGCGAGCGGGCCACCGTTGAAACTTTCCTTGAGATCGGGGGGGGTGGTTTCTCCGCGTGACGCGGCCAGCGCCTCAGATAGCGGCGCAAGATAACCGTAGGGCTGCCCGCGCTCGGGTGTAAGCGCGCGTTTGGCGGGCATATCTTGAGCAAAGAATGCGTCAACCGCGGCCCATTGGGCTTCGATTACGTTTTCAGGCACGCCGTGGCCAGTTATCGCGAGAAAGCCGGTCTCACGGCAAATGGCATCAACTTGAGCGGCCAATTCAGCACGTGCTGCTCCGGTCGCGATTTCAAATGCAGACAGATCAAAGGCGTGCACTGACATTCAGGTTCTCCTTCTTTGCGCTTATTGTACACAATGGGGGCCAGCCCCCATACCCCCGAGATATTTTTGGAAAGATGAGAGGATGGGTTTATTTATCGGTGTTCTTTAATTGCACAATGACCTTGGGGATCAGAGAGCGAAATGTGCGGACACGTCGGCCCAATTATCAGCGCGCGGATATCGATCCTCGCTGCGGTTTTTCGGGGCGGAAAAGAGAAGGCCCCGACCGCGCAATCGCTCAAAATGATGCGGGCTGTCATCAACAAGCCAATCGACGTCAACCACGTGTTTTTCACCACAGAAAACCACACGCAGAGGATCCCAAAATGGCAAGTGGCGGGCGATCCATTCAAGCTTGGGGGTAAGTGATCCGGGATGTTCCATTGCTGCGGTAACGATAAAGCACTCATGTTGGGTATAGAGCCATTGGAGCGTTTCGACCGCGCCGATTTTGGGCGCAAGCTGGCCAAAGAAATCACCTTGATCAAGCATCGACTTCATTTGCATTTGGGCGTCAGAAGAAAGGTGCGCCTTGATTGGATCATTACGTGACGCGGATTTTGGCCCAAACAGACCATTTGCCCACACAACCAGCGCACCATGTGTGTCACAGATCACGTCATCCATATCAAATCCGATGCGCATTGAAGCCCTCCTTTCGATTACGTGCCCTAAAACAGATCTCCGTCTGCGGCTTGGCAGTGGTGCGCCGCAATGGCATACTGCCCCGCAACGAATAAAGAACAAGAGCGGTTTTTTGATGGACGATCTCATCCCCTCCGGTGGTGACACCTATGACGCATCCTCCATCGAAGTGTTGGAGGGTCTGGAACCCGTTCGCAAGCGCCCCGGTATGTATATCGGCGGCACCGATGAGCGTGCGTTGCACCACATGGTAGCAGAAGTACTCGACAACTCGATGGACGAGGCCGTGGCCGGGCATGCCAACCGGATCGAAGTGGAGTTGCATGACGACTATGCCCTGACTGTCCGCGATAACGGGCGCGGCATCCCGATTGATCCGCACCCAAAGTTCCCGGACAAATCAGCCCTTGAGGTGATTTTATGTACGCTACACGCGGGCGGCAAATTCTCTGGCAAAGCCTACCAAACGTCGGGCGGCTTGCATGGCGTTGGGGCCTCGGTTGTTAATGCGTTGAGCGACAGTATGGTTGTGCAGGTTGCGCGCGATCGTAAACTTTATGAACAGAGTTTCTCGCGCGGTCACCCGCTTGGGCCCGTACGGGAAATTGGCGCAGCCCCCAACAGGCGCGGAACCACGGTTACCTTTCATGCCGATGAGCAAATCTTTGGCAATCACAGGTTTAAGCCCTCGCGGTTGCTGAGCTCTATCCGCTCCAAGGCGTATTTGTTCTCAGGCGTTGAAATCCGTTGGAAATCGGCCATCGTCGATGGGGATACGCCGCAAGAGGCAACATTCCATTTTCCGGGCGGATTATCAGACTACCTGCGTGAAACGTTAGGCAGCTCCACCACCTATGCTGAGGCGCCTTTTTCGGGAACGGTTGAGTTTCAGGAACGGTTCGGGGTGCCGGGTAAAGTGGAATGGGCGATCAATTGGACGCCCGCGCGCGATGGCTTTATCCAATCTTATTGTAACACAGTGCCCACGCGCGAAGGCGGGACACATGAGGCCGGGTTCTGGGCCGCCATCCTCAAAGGTATTCGCGCGTATGGCGAATTGGTGAATAATCGCAAAGCATCAACAATCACACGCGATGATCTGATCACTGGCGGATGTGCGTTGGTTTCTTGTTTTATCCGCGAGCCTGAATTTGTCGGCCAAACCAAGGATCGTCTGGCCACAGTTGAGGCGCAAAAGCTCGTGGAAACTGCTGTCCGAGATCGGTTTGACAACTGGCTTGCTGCGGATACGAAATCGGCAGGTGCCATTCTGGATTTCCTTGTTCTGCGCGCCGAAGAGCGAGTGCGCCGCAAACAGGAGAAAGAAACCGCCCGCAAATCTGCGACCAAGAAGCTGCGCTTGCCGGGCAAGCTGGTTGATTGTTCGCAAAACGCGCGTGCGGGTACCGAGCTATTTATCGTGGAAGGCGATTCTGCAGGTGGCTCTGGCAAGATGGCGCGTGATCGAAAGTATCAGGCCATGCTTCCGCTGCGCGGCAAAGTTCTGAATGTGCTTGGTGCAGCCTCATCCAAGATCTCAACCAATGCAGAGATTAAGGACTTATGCGACGCGCTGGGTGTTGGGTTGGGGACGAAATTTAATCTTGATGACCTACGCTATGACAAAATCATCATTATGACTGACGCGGATGTGGACGGCGCGCATATCGCCGCCCTTCTGATGACCTTTTTCTTCACACAAATGCGCCCGATGATTGATGCCGGGCATCTTTATCTTGCATGCCCGCCGCTCTTTCGACTGACCCAAGGAGCAAAGCGGGTGTATTGTCTGGATGAAGCTGAGCGGGACATGTGGCTGGAGAAGGGTCTGGGCGGCAAAGGCAAAATCGACAGCTCCCGATTCAAGGGTCTGGGCGAGATGGACGCCAAGGATCTCAAAGAAACCACAATGAATCCGGAAACCCGCAAACTGATCCGTGTAACCATTGATGAAGATGTGGCCGGCGAGACTGGGG
This sequence comes from uncultured Paracoccaceae bacterium, assembly GCA_937995865.1. Taxonomy (GTDB): domain Bacteria; phylum Pseudomonadota; class Alphaproteobacteria; order Rhodobacterales; family Rhodobacteraceae; genus Shimia_B. Next base: position 17,642 of record CALKJA010000193.1, read on the forward strand.
ATCTGGTCGAACGGCTGATGGGCAAAAAGCCCGAACTGCGCTTTCAATATATTCAAGAGAATGCGCGGTTTGTGGAAGAACTGGATGTATGATGAACTTGCAAAATCAAAAGGCCCGACCTGCAAAGGCAAGGCTTTGAAAGGCGCAGAAAACACCGATGGCCAAGAAGCTTAGCCCGCCGAGCCCTTGCATTGACGTGTGCAAGTTCAATCGTGGAGGGCATTGCATAGGCTGCTCAATGACCAAGGCGCAAAAGTCATTGTTCAAGGCGCTCAAGAAGAAAAAGCACCGCGAGGGTTTTGTAGAGATGTTGCGAGCCCAGCAAGAACACCTCGGCCGATACGATCATTGGGCCCCGGCATACGCACGTAAATGTACAGGCAAAAAGTAAAGACCAAACGTACTGAAACGTTTGGCCTTTAGTGCGAAGGTTGCTCGCAGTTTCAGCCGAGGTGTGACCGCATGAACCAAGCGAATTTCTCGTGAGTTTGACCGCGCGCGATGCAAAGATCCTCTGTGAGAGTATCCCCGTGTTCAGCTGCCAATTCTCCCGCACCCGCAAGCGTGGCCGCCAGCGTCTCTTGAGCATGCATCATCTGCTTAAGCATGTCCTTGTCGGAGGGAACGCCTTCTTCTTCTGTAACCTTAGAGCGCTTAAGCATGCCGGCCAAAGTGCCTTCTGCGTGGACATTCAAAGCTCGAACGCGCTCCGCCAGATCATCTTGCGCGACAAAATGGTCCTCATATACGTCCTGAAACAAGGCGTGGAGCGGGCCGAAAGCCATGCCCTTAACGTTCCAGTGGAAATTCTGCGCCAGCATGGTGGTGACAGTCGTTTCGGCTACGGCTTGGTTTAATGCGTCGGCAATTGCTGCGCTAGCATCAGTTGACAGGCTTGCTGCTGTTTGGGTCATTGCGATCCCCTTTTTCTGATCATCATCTGCGTGGCTGGCTTTTGGCTGGCTTGCCTCTAACCTAATTGGTTAGAACGCTTTGCCAAGGCCTAACTTAGAATTATTCTAAGTTTATTTTGCCACCTATTGCACCATTGACGACGCAACCATGCGAATGAGTGACCGAAAGCCATATCGCTTTGAACGCTCAATGCGGGACGCGATCAAGAAATTCACACTCGCCCCGTCATTTGCCGCCGCGCGATCCAATAAGCGCAGTAGCCATTCCTCATCAAAGCTTAGCTCTTTGCAACCGGGGATCCGAAAGCATAACGGACGCTCGACCACTTGGCCTGCGGCGCGCACCAGTGCGCGCGCAGATTGCTCTAGGCCGCATGCAGAACTCGACAGTAAAGCGCACGCGTGTTCGACATCCAATCGCGCTTGCGTTCTGCACCCGCGCGCCAAAAGGCGCAAACGGTTAAGAAGTGGATGCGAAAAATCGGAGACCTCAGGCCGATGTGCATTTGTTTCAATCGGCAAAGAAAGAATGGCAGCGCGCATAGTGCATCCCGGATCGCAGTAGGGTTCGAGGTGATCACCTCAATTCTGACTAATATAGTCAGCCATTCTGAAAATCGCAATGCTACTTGGGTGCCGCGGCGGTCCACGCGTCTTCGGCCCAGCGCTTTATTGTCAGCGCTTCATCCCACCGCGAGGACATTTCGCGCCCTGTTGCATCTGTCATGGCATATTCGGGCGGTCCAAGTTCGCACAGAAAGACACAGTCATCATTGGTTCTTGCGCGGTATCCGGTAAAGCCCTCGAGCCACCATTCCCGGAACAGCTCAACCCATTTCCGGTTCTGGGGAAAATCAATTTGAAGCTGGATTTGTTGCCGACTGGCCACTCGACCTTGGAAGCTGTCGGACCTTTCAAGAACACGGCTGATCAATCCCAAATCCCGCTCACACATCGGGAACCAGAATTCGCGGTCCACCACATAATGCGAAAGATCCGCACACATCCGCATCTCAGGCACCGCGTCCAGCAAACTGAGCGTTGTATAAAGATCATTGGTGATACAGTTGCGGTGACTTTCAAATTGGATGGGCATGCCTTCGGCCTCAGACATTTCGACCCATGCGCGAATGACCGGGATCATCCCCTCCACGTTCAAAGGCGTGACCTGCCCAATGACATCTACAAAAGGGGATCCCATGTCCTTTGCCATCTTAAGCACATCGCGCAAGGACGATACCGTTTTGGGAAAGGCGACGATAAGTGGGGTCAATCCGTGCCGGGCCAAATGCGGCTCCATCGCGCGCGCGGCCGCAACATCCGCGGCCCCAAGATCAAGCGCAAGCCCCGCATAACCCGCTTCGGCCACCTTTGCGGCAATCTCGGCATCGGACAAAATAACGCCCGTCTGGTCATGGGGTTTCATCGCCCATGCCGAGGTATAAATCTGAAGATCACCCATTTCGGTTATATACCTCTTTTCAGGTAGGGTTCAGAGCCACGCAAACGCAGCTTTCAAATGCGCCTGAGCGCTTTGTTTCATCGGGGCGCCGTGGGCAACCACAAGCGACTGGGACGGCCACTCTAGTACCTTAGATATCGCAGCTCGCGCAGCGGCGCGGCCTGTTGTTGCCAATCTGAACTTGCGCGGCACCTGCGGCGTCTCACCGATCATCCCATCAGCCTGAGCAACAAGCCGGCGCCATCCGCTAAAGTGACCCTTGGGAAATTGTTGCAAGAAATCACAGAAGATCACTGCCTGGCTGGCGTGGTGGAAAAAGACGATCTCTTTGGTGATCAGGTTTCCGGGTATGAGGGTCTGATCCATGACATTGGACCACAGTTCCGGCGCTATATCGCCCAAAACTGCATCAAAGCTCAGGTCCTGACGCTTCGCAGCAAGACCCGGAGCACCAAATAGCTCAGCTTCGGGAAAGGCCGTGACCCACTCAGAAAGTGCAAGGTGATGCAGATGGTTCGGCGCGATCAATGCACGCACTTTTCCCAATTCGCTGACCTGTTTGGCAAGCGCGTCCGTCAATGCAACGGGCGACCAAACCGCAAGCGACCCATCGCCTAACTCGATCAGGCACATCCGTGTGGGATACTTAAACCCCGCCACATCAACATAGCCACCATCCGCCAGCCACAAACCGGGACCAAACGAAGAGATCATTCCGCAGGCATTCGCGCCGTGCGTCCGCCTTCAACAGGGAAAACCCACACTTCGTTCATTGGCCATTGGCTTTCGTCTTTTTGCGCCAGTTTGCGGATCACATCGACCTGAAACTCAATCCAACCCATACGGTGCACTTCGCCTGTGTGATCCTCGAGCTTTGCATTCAAATCGCGGAGTTTCCAAAATGGTACCGACGGGAACGCATGGTGTGCCGTGTGATATGGCATCTGCCAGCAAAGCCAGCGGATTAGTGCGTTGGTGCGTGTGGAACGTGTGTTTTCAAGGATGTCATCCTCATGGCTCAGGCCCAAATGCTCAATTGTGTTTTGCAGCTGATGTACCGGCTTGGTCAGAACCATCGGCAAAAGCCAAAACGTCAAAGCCGCCCAAGATCCGGTAATGAGGCTGAGCAAAGCGATCCCAGCATAAAGAGCCGCGTGAATGCGGCTTTCACGCACAACCTTTGCCTCTTCTTCGGCGCGAATATACGGCTCTACGATTATCCCACGCGCCCGGCGCACAAGACCAACCAAACGATTACGCCAGTAGCTAATCCCGCTGAGCCAAAGCAAGTATGTTTGCAGTGTATAGGGTTCGCGGACAAGTTCGCCGTCGCGCTCCCAATTTTGAGTATGCGAGTGATGCGCGAAATGCATGACTTGATCAAAGTCGCGCGGGAATATCATCACAAAGCCGATCAAACGGCCAAAAACTTCATTTACCTTACGTGTGGCAAATACAGTTGCGTGTGACAGCTCGTGCTGCGCCGCATAAAGAAAGTTGATCAACACACCAAGCAAAGCGCCCGTCAAAAGCACCCACCATGTCCCCATGAACGCCGCGTGCGCCCAAGCAACTATGATAATCGCCCCAACATGCGAAGCCATCTGGACCGCGCCCTTTAGATCGGATCGCGCATTCAAAGCGCGCAGCTCGTCCGGGTTCAGAACTTTTCGTCTAGAAAACACTGCGTCCATATCTGGTCCTCCTTGCTACGTAGGCACGCTAGGCGGCAAGATTGACGCTGTCTAGAGAGCCGAACGCCTGTTCGGGTGTGAACCGAACAGGCGAGCCATGCGATGGCTATTCCCTAGGCATCAACTGGCAGTGCAGCGGGAAGCGCATTCTTTAGAAGACTAAAGACCGGGAAGATGCCGTCGCCTTAAGTGGCCCAATCCCACGGGCGGATGTGCTTACCCAACACAGCCTGCACAGCAGCCTCATCCACGTCACCAGTTTTCTGGATCTGCGCAACAAGCCCGCGCTTTTTGTCTTCCAGAACCCCGCTTACTTCAGCGGCCAGCCCTGCAGCGGCCAGATCGGCGTTGTAAATCCGGGTAATTGCCTTGCGGCGCAAATCCGCCTTGAAGACTTTGCCGACAGCCGTCTTGGGTAGCTCGTCTAGAACCTCAATATATTTGGGCTGTGCGGCCCGCTCATGAACATGCGCTTTGGTAAAGTCCAAAAGCTCATCTTCGCTGACGGTAACACCATCAACTAACTCAACATATGCGCATGGGATTTCGCCAGCATGGGCGTCAGGCTGCCCGATCGCCCCCACAAAAGACACGGCATCATGCCCGGCCAACGCTTCTTCGATCTCTGCGGGATCAATATTGTGCCCACCCCTAATGATAAGATCCTTGGCCCGGCCTGTGATCCACAAATATCCATCCTCATCATAGCGGCCCAAATCACCTGTGCGTAGATGGGAGCCCCAATGAAAGAGGTCTTTGTTTTTGTCGGCTTCCGTATAAGTGCGGCCTGCGAAAACGCCCGGATTGGAAATACAGATCTCTCCCACTTCGTCCGTGGTGCATACATGTGGCCCCTCACCCTTTTCGGTGACAATCTTCACGTCGCAATAGGGCAGTGGAATCCCGATGGATCCAATCTTCTTTTCGCCGTCAATCGGGTTCAAAGACACAAGACACGTGGCCTCCGTCAGGCCGTACCCTTCGATAATTTCTACCCCCACGGTCTTTTCAAACCGTTTGAACAGCTCAACAGGTAGCGGCGCGGACCCACAAAACGCGGTTTTGAGCGAGGACACATCCGCATCAATCGGCCGCTGCATCAACGCGGCCAGCGCCGTAGGCACCGTGATCATGAAAGTCACATTCCAGCGCTCAATCAGTTTCCAGAAATTGTCAAAGACGCCGTCCCCTCGATACCCCTGAGGGGTTGGGAAAATCACATGGGCACCCGATGAAATCATCGCCATCACGATGACGTGGCACGCAAAAACATGAAACAGAGGCAGCGGGCAGATAATGTTATCGCCGTTGGAAAAGAGAAGCGTATCCCCAAGCCAGCCGTTGTAGACCATGCCGGAATACGTGTGTTGCGCCACTTTGGGCATGCCAGTTGTACCGCCCGTGTGGAAATAGGCGGCCACACGATCTTCTTTGGGATCCTCAAACGCGAGCACAGTTGATTGGCGCGCCATCAGATCTGAAAAGCTGTGCACCTTAGCGGAGTGTTGCACCGGGTTCTTGGGCCGGATCAGCCCCGCAATCCAGCTTTTTGGTGGGCTTAAGTACCGTTTGAGATCCACCTCAAGGACATGCGCTACATTTGGAGCAAGAGCGACGGCCTCGGCCGCTTTTTGTGGCAGATCCGTCTTGGGGAACGGTTTAAGCGTGACAAGCACCTTGGCATTCGTCTCGCGTAGAATCGCTCCAATCTGCTCGGCCTCCAAAAGTGGGTTAACCGGATTTGCAATCCCAGCGATTGCCCCTCCAATCAGCGTCAACGCAGCCTCGTTACAGATCGGCAGCATATAGGCGACCGTATCTTGCGGCCCGACCCCCAAACTGCGCAGCATATTCGCAATTTGCACCGATTGATCGCGCACTTGTTGCCAGTTAAGCGTCTCTGCTTTGTCCGCAGGCCCCGAAGTGATCTGAAAAGAGACGCCTTTGCTCGCGCCGTATTTTTGCGCAGCGCGATCCACGAAATCATACATCGTTACCGATACGTCCCGTTTGTCCCAAGGCATCTCAGATTGCAAAGCGTCGCGGTCCGCAATTGATGTCATTGACATGATCTATCCCCTTTGGAGACCTTAAGGCTCCGATGCGCCCTAAATAGCGCTATTTTTTCCTGAAAGAGAAAATGCGCGGGATCTGTTCACCGCGCAAGATTTACGCCACGTTGGGACTATTGGGCTGCAATTTCCGACGTGAATTGCAACCGCGCCAAGCGCGCATAAAGCCCGCCTTGAGCAACAAGCTCATCATGGGTGCCGATGGCTTGAATTTCACCGCCCTCAAGAACAATGATGCGGTCGGCGGATTTCACGGTCGCAAGCCTGTGTGCCACAACCAGCGTCGTACGCTCGGAAGCCAAAGACTCAAAAGCGTGCTGGACGGCGGCCTCACTTTCAGCATCAAGCGCGCTTGTGGCCTCATCCAAAAGCAGGATAGGCGCATCGCGCAGGATCGCGCGGGCAATGGCGATCCTCTGTTTTTGCCCGCCAGAAAGCATAACACCGCGCTCTCCGACATATGTATCATAGCCCTCCGGCAACGCTTCGATAAAGGTGTGCGCCGCGGCAGCTTGCGCCGCAGCCTCCACTTCAGCGCGTGTTGCTTCAGGGCGGCCAAACCGAATGTTCTCCAACGCTGAGGCAGCAAAAATAACCGGATCCTGCGGTACAACCGCCATCAGGCTGCGGAATTCATGCCGCCGCAAATTCATAAGCGGCTCATCCCCCAAAGTGATGCGGCCTTCCGCAGGATCAAAGAAGCGCAAGAGCAGTTGGATGACCGTGGATTTGCCCGCACCAGAAGGACCGACAAGCGCAATCGTTTCACCTGGTTTAACCGCAAAACTCACATCTTTTAGCGCGCGCTCATTGGGGCGTGATGGGAATGAAAAGCTCACATTTTCAAAGGCCAAAACACCGGGCTTGGCCACTTCCGGCGCTTTGGGATCTTCAATCAAATCTTTTGCGTGCATCAGCTCGATCAGGCGCTCAGTCGCGCCTGCGGCGCGTTGCAACTCTGACCATAGTTCGGAAAGCGCCGCGACAGATGTCGCTACGATGCCAGCGTAGAAGAGGAACTGCACCAATTCACCGGCAGACATGGCCCCCGATTGAACATCCACTGCCCCAATCCACAGCACACCTAGAATGCCGCTAAATACGACAAAGATAATAATGGCAGTGATGGCCGCGCGTACCGTGATCCGCGCCTTCGCGGATCTAAAGCTGTCTTCCGTCACATCACCAAATGCACGGCGCGAGCGCGCTTCATGCGTGAAGGCCTGCACCGTTTGAACGCTCAACAATGCCTCGGATGCGTTTCCGGATGACGCTGCAATAAGATCCTGATTTTCCTTGGAAAGCGCCCGCAAACGCCGCCCCAAAGCAAGAATCGGCAGCATGACCACAGGCACCAACAGCAACACCATTCCCGTGAGTTTTAGGGACGTGAAAAGCATGAGCACAAGCCCACCACCCAGCAACAGAATATTGCGCAAGAACCAGCTTACACTGGAGCTCACAACACTCAGCAAAAGCGTTGTGTCAGTCGTGATCCGGCTCAGCACCTCGCCTGTCATCAGCTTTTCAAAATAGCTCGGGCTCATCCCGATCATCGTATCGAAAACAGCCTTGCGAACATCTGCGATAACCCGCTCACCCAGCCGTGTAACGATCCAATAGCGCGTCGCCGAGCCAAATGCGAAAATAGCCCCAATAGCAAAAGCCGCGCCGAAATAGCTGTTGAGCAAATCGATATCACCTGCACCAAAACCGTCCACGACCCGGCGCGCAGCAATCGGCAATATCAAGGACACGCCAGCCGTGACCAAAAGCGCAAGTAGTGCAGCGACGACTGACCACTTATAGGGCACAAAAAACGGCACCAATGCACGCAATATGCCAACACGTTTTGACGTGTCCCGGTCACTCGCATTCTGGATATTCAGGTTGCTCTGGTTGCTTTGCGCCATACGCGCCTCCCCATCGTCTTTCGGTCATCTAGCCGCGCCACCCGGCGCATACAAGTGATCCCGATGAAAGATTGCAAAGCGCAGTATTGGAGCGGGTAGCGGGAATCGAACCCGCACCTTAAGCTTGGAAGGCTCTTATGATACCATTTCACCATACCCGCTCAGCGCGCTTGGGTGTATGGGCGGCACGCGCGAGGGTCAAGCGCTGGAACGCAAGTTTACAAAACAGTTTTCACGAAATGCGGTTTCGGCTGATCTACGCGCATTTCTAAGGCGGATGCATCGGCAACATCCTATGCCAAACTCCAACCCAAACAGACCGTATCGGGGACGGTGGGCGGGGCGCCTGTGCCAAAGGCAAATAGAATCGCTCCGCCGTCACCTAGTCTTCAAGCAAAGGTTCGATCAGCGCCGCGCCGCTGGCCCGGTTCGAATTCACAGCTGAATCAACGCGATAGTAACTCAAAACATCCTCACCAGCAGGCACCATCAAGGTCGCAGCCCCTTTACCTTCCTCGCCAAGCCATTTCCCCCAATCCTTTGATCCAAGCACAACAGGCATACGGTGATGGATCAAAGACATGGAAGAATTCGCCGCACAGGTGACAATAGCGCATGTCGTATGCGCTTCACCGTCACGCTCCCAATCTTGCCAGACCCCAGCAAATACGATCGGATCCCCATGTGATCCGTGGATATACCAGGGCAGCCGTGAACCTTCTGGCGTTTTTGTCCACTCATAAAACCCTGTCACTGGGATCAAGCAGCGCCGCGTGCGGCATGCCGCTTTGAACGCGGGCTTTCCTGCAATGGTTTCAGACCGCGCGTTGATCAAAAGCGGCCCGCCGTTGGGCGTTTTGTACCAATGCGGCACAAAACCCCAACGCATGGGCCTTAATCGCCGGGTGCCTTCATCTGAGGTCAAAACATGCACAGCATTCGTCGGACAAACATTGTAGCGTGGTGTTGGCGGCAGATCATTCGCGGGCACCGCCTGGAAAAGCGCCACCATCGCGTCATCGGGCAATGTAATCGCAAAACGGCCGCACATCGCTTTAACCCGGTTTCAGTGTGGAATAGCGCAGCGTACCCGTCATGGTCAGCGCATCATGCATTTTCTGCCAAAGCGCCTGAAAGGCTACGGGATCAACCTGCGAACTTTGCGCGATCTGTGCCAGCGTCCGCCGTCCGTCTACACGCGCAACAACACCCGCAGCACGTTCAGGCAGCTTCAGCCGGAATGTTACGCCCTGGACCGTCATCTTAAGCTGATGACCGGATGCGATTCCTTTGGCCATATCCGTGCGGGGGCCTGCAAAATGCGGAACCAAATTCATTGCAGGTTCAGTGATCTTGGCGGGGCTTTCACCTTTGCGCGTGGCATAGCCCACATGCTTTGAGATCGTCCCACGCAGCTTTTCAGCTAGGACCGCCTGCGTTCCCATGTCCATCCCTTCTGGCACTGCGCAGACCAATGACAGGTCATAAAGCGCGGGCGTTACCCAGCCCGCCAGCTCCAATCCAGCGGCGTCCAACAGGCTTAGCCATTCATCTACAGCAAAGGCGCGATCTGGCATGGCCAACAGAAGATCGTAGAGCCCAGCATCACTTGAAAGCGCCTCGCGCAGGCTGCTGTTGCGCCGAAATGGATGGCCTTCAGGCAAGAGCGGCAGGATCTCTTTTGCTTTCGCAACTCGTTCTTCCGGGGGCAATCCATCAAGCAGCGCTCCCATTGCCTCTTGTAACGGAAAGATTCCCGAGCGCCCGAAAGGAGCATGTGCGGCGAAACCAAGGCTTCCGTCGGGCGCCAAGGCACTCTCCAACACTGTGAGGCAAGCGGCCGGATCTTCGACGTGATGCAGCAAGCCGCAGCAATCAATATAGTCGAACGGACCCTGCTCTGCCGCGTCCAGAGGATCCCCCGTTTGAAACATCACACCAGTGAGCTTGCGCTTGGCCAAACGCGCCTCAGCAATGCTGCGCGCGGCCTTGGATCTATCAACATAGGTGATTTCATAGGGCGCGCCAGCGCGGGTCAGCACATGGGCAAGCTGCACCACCGTGTCCCCGGTGCCACCACCAGCCACGAGGATTTTCATCGATTTGGACCAATCCCGCTGCCCACCAAAGAGATGATGATCCATCTCGATCGGGTGCGATGGCGAGCCGATTACCAGCCGCTTTGCTTCATCCTTTGGATCGCGCTCGGGATATGGGATCGCTTCGTTTTGCTCGGTCATCAATGTTGCCTTTTCTGGATCTGCCGCCATTTAGCCACCCAGCGGGTCAAAGGAAAACCCCGCAACTAAAAAGGGGCGCTCAACGGAGCGCCCCTTCTTGTGTTGGATTTGGATGCAGATCACTCGACGACAGTGATCCGACCATCGATTGCCGCAGCATCCGCACCATTTTCCATGATGAATTCCGCAACAACATCGGCCAAATCTGGGCCATAGTCATAGGCGTTCATGCCTTCACTGGCGAAAACGCTGTACCCATCACCGCCGGAGCGCATGTAGTTGTTGGACACAACGCCATAGACCGCATCAACATCAATTGCAGCACCAGCCACCATGACATCGCTCACACGGCTGCCGGGCTCAGCAGACGCATTAAACGCATAGGTCATGCCCGCAACTTGCGGGAAACGGCCTGCGCCATCTGCGATTTGGGACACGCCATTCTCAAGCGCGGCAAGGATCCCTGCTCCACTTAGTTGGAATGTGGCCAATGTGTTCTGGAACGGAAGGACAGTCAGCACTTCGCCCATTGTCACTTCGCCCGCATCAATTGATGCACGAAGCCCACCGCCGTTCTGGATCGCAACATCAATGCCTTGATCCTTCACGCGCTCTAGCATGGCCGTCGCAACAAGATTGCCCATCGGACATTCCATCGCGCGGCATACAGAACGGTCGCCATCAATCAATTCTGCAGTTTCACCCACAACGCGTTGCTTGAGTTCTTCGATTGGTCCGGCCAATTCCAGCACCCTTGCTGCGATATCCGCATCTGGTGTCACGCTGGCGTCCAACACAAGAGTATCACCCATTGCACTTGTGACGTTGCCGTCATCGTCAAATGTCAATGTAAGGTGACCCACATATTTGGAATACGCACCGGCCTGAACAACCGGCGTTGAACCGCCCTTTGTCGGGTAGGATGGTGCCCCGTCTTTCGTGTTGGAGAACAATGTGTGCGAGTGCCCGCCGACCACTGCGTCAAGCCCTTCGACTGCTGCAGCAATCTCAAGATCCTTGTTCATGCCGACGTGGTTCACAGCGATAATCTTGTTCACGCCTTGCGCCTGAAGAGCAGCTACATCTGCGGTCAGGGCTTCAATCTCATCCTCAAAGACCACTGTCGGTCCGGGGCTTGACGTCTCGGCCGTGTCTGTCGCCAAAGCGGAGACAATCCCGATTTGCTCACCACCGACGGTCAAGATGGTATGGTTCTTTAGCTTACCAAACAGAAGGTTGGAGCCAAAAACATCCAAGTTCCCCGAGACAACCGGGAACTCTACTGTGTCAATGAAGCTAGAAAGCGCTTCTGGGCCATCGTCAAATTCGTGGTTGCCCACGGCCATGACATCAAAACCAATCGCGTTCATCATCTCGGCTTCGACAGCGCCCTTATAGGTCGTGTACATCAGCGAACCCTGAAACTGATCGCCGCCATCGACAAAAATCACGTTTTCACCAGCCAGCTCTTCGCGGATCTGGTCAAACATCGTTTTGACCCGAGCCACACCGCCAAAGCATTTGCCTTCGGCATCGTCTTCGGCGCCGCACGTGCTGTTGAAACGGTTAATCGGCTCAATCCGACTATGCAGATCGTTGATGTGAATAACATGCAAAGTGTAATCTGCGGCGGCCGTCGAGCCTAGGACGGCAATCGCAGCAGCAGTGGACAAAAGGCGCATTAGGAATCCCCCAGTTGATTTGATGCCCTAGTTTTGCGGGAATGGCAGGGAATTGCAAAGGTTGCGTGACGGAAATCCTTGACCAGCGGCCTACCGTTAGGTCATTCCCCGCCGCATGCTGATTTATAAGATATTCCGCCCAAGCGAATGGCAGCATTTGCAAACCCACGGTGAAACATTAGGCGCACCGATCGATGTGAGTGATGGTTTCATCCATTTCTCAACCGCCGATCAAGCCAAAGAGACCGCAGCGCGGCACTTTGCCAATGCGGGTGATCTGGTGCTTGCCGCCGTTGAAACCGATGCGTTGGGCCAAGACCTGAAATGGGAGCCGTCCCGCGGAGGCGTTCTCTTTCCGCACCTGTTTCGCGCCTTGAAACTCTCTGAAGTGGTCTGGCAAGAACCTTTGCCCCAAATGGGTGATACCCATGAATTTCCCGAGATATTCGCGCGATGAACGTTCTGGAAAAACTCGGCCTGTTCGCCTTTCATCAAATGGACCCGGAACGCGCACATGGGCTGGCATTGCGCGCACTTAACGCGGGGTTGGTTCCAGATGCAGAGGTACAGCGCTCTGCGCGTCTGGCAACAGCTATCGGGCCACTCAAACTTACCTCGCCCATTGGGCTTGCTGCGGGGTTTGACAAAAATGCCGAGGCCTTGCGCGCCCTTGCGTCCTGCGGGTTTGGCTTTCTAGAGGTTGGTGCCGCAACCCCTTTGCCCCAAGATGGCAACCCAAAACCACGCCTTTTCCGACTGAGCGATGATCGCGCCGCGATCAATCGCTTTGGGTTTAACAACCAAGGCATGGAGGTGATCGCCCCTCGCCTTGCAGCCTATCAGGAAGATACCCCCCTAGGGCTTAACCTTGGCGCGAATAAAACGGCAGATGATCGCGCGGCGGACTACGTGACCGTCTATAAACACTGCGCGCGCCATGTGGATTTCGCGACGGTCAATATTTCTTCACCCAACACAGAAAAGCTGCGCGATTTGCAAGGGCCTGATGCGCTACGCGCGCTTTTGGGCGGCGTCATGGACGCGCGAGCAGGTATGGATCACCCGCGCCCTGTATTCCTCAAGATCGCACCTGATCTGACGGACGCAGAGCTAGAGCAGATTGCAAACATCGCGACACAAGCAGGCATAGATGGGATCATAGCGACAAATACCACCTTGGATCGCCACGGTCTTCGCTCTGCGCAAGCGCATGAGGCGGGTGGTCTCTCTGGCGCTCCGCTCAAGGATAAATCAACTCGCGTTCTGGCGCGCCTTTCGTCTCTCACCGCGCTGCCGCTGGTGGGTGTGGGCGGGATCGGGTCTGCGCAAGATGCCTATGACAAGATCCGCGCCGGAGCATGTGCCGTACAGCTTTACACCGCACTGATCTATTCCGGCTTGAGTCTGATCCCAAAAATGACCCATGAATTGGATGCGCTGCTCAAGGCGGACGGGTTTGAAACGCTCTCTGCTGCCGTCGGCACCCAGCGTGACCGCTGGCTAACCTAGGCACAGCTTACGTCTTTAACGATCCACCGCGCCCGCCAAAGGCGTCCGCCTCAACGCGCGGATACTTCCAAAGCAAGGTCACACCGCGGGCGCTTAGGAAGATGACCATCGCCGCCCATAGCCCGTGATTTCCAAACAGGGGAACCAGCAGCGCAATTGCGCCCAGATAGATCACAAAGCTCAGCGCCATCATATTGCGCATGTCGCCCCCGCGCGTGGCACCGATAAAAATGCCATCAAGGATGAAAGCACCTACCCCTGCCAGCGGTGCAATGACCACCCAAGGCAAGAATGCCCGGGCCTGTTCGCGCACCTCTGGGGCCGTGGTGAGCGTATCAATGATCCAACCACCCGCCAAAGCAAACGCTAGCGCCATCAGCACAGCCGATCCAAACGCCCATATTGTGCAAAGCCATGCCGCACGTCGCAAACGCCCCACCTGCCCCGCTCCCATAGCCTGCGCAACAAGGCTTTCCACAGCAAACGCAAAGCCATCCAGCGCAAAGGCAGAGATCGCCAGAAATTGCATCAGCACCTGATTAGACGCGAGCGTGACATCGCCCAACCGCGCTGAGAAGACCATGATGAACAATAAGAAACCGCCGGTGAGCATCACCGACCGCAATAGGATATCGCGGCCGACCGTCATCATCCGAAGCACACGGGCTCGATCCGCAACCCGTGCCCAATTACACCACGCAGAACGCATAAAGACACTACGGCAAAACCAAAGCCCAAGCGCGAGTCCGCTCCACTCTGCGATCAACGTGGCCCATGCAACCCCCGGCACCCCAAGGTTGAGACCCAGAACAAACCACACATCGAGTAGAATATTCACGCCATTCATCGTGATCTGAAGTGTTAGGACCGCACGGGTTTGTTCGCGGGCGACAAGCCAGCCTGTGATACCATAGACCGCAATCACAGCCGGGGCAGACCAGATGCGGATCGCAACATAAGACTGCGCCATTGCCTCCACTTCGGATGAAGCCTGCGAGAGTGCCAGAGCCGCCGCCATAAGCGGAACTTGCAACACGATCAGCGCAGCGCCACCCATTCCAGCGACCAAGAATGCACGCGACAAAAGTGCGTCCGCCTCAACAATATCACCGGCCCCAAGCGCTTGGCCGACCATCCCAGTTGTGCCCATCCGCAGAAAACCGAAGAGCCAAAAAAGCGCGGTGATGATCATCGCACCAACGGCCACAGCCCCGATCGGTTCTGCCGCACCAAGTTGGCCAACGACGCCTGTATCCACCGCACCCAGCAACGGCACGGTCGCGTTTGAGATCACAATCGGCACCGAAAGAGCCAGCACCCGGCGATGCGTAATTGGCCGTGTGTCAGCCATCCTTAGGCGGCATCAAGAAATGCCCCGCGGCTTGTGCAAAGGGGCGGTCTCGATTGTCTTGCCAGCCTTCCACATGCACGCTTGCATAGCGCCGCCCTGATCGCGTGATACGCGCCCGCGCATAGGCATCGCGTGGTAACCCAGATCGCAAGTAGTCAACCGTGATATCGATTGTCTTGGGCATTCGCGGCAAAGTGATATCGGCGGGATCATTCGTTGCGATGATACCAGCCTCAAGGTCCGACCAAAGTGTTGCCCAGCTGAGCGTAACCACCGCCGTCGTTTCCAGAAAAGCCGCCGTCACCCCGCCATGCAACGCTGGCAGCATCGGGTTTCCAATCAGCTCTTCATCATAGGCAAGCACAGCCGTAAGCTCATCCCCGCGACGGTCAAAACTGATGCCCAGATATTGGATATAGGGTATCCCACCAACCAAAGCGCCCAGCAGCGCATCCCGGCGACGTTTTACGATTTGCACAGGCTCAGGACGCTTGATCATCGCTGCCGCTCCACCGTGAACGCCCCAGTGGCTGCCGCAACCGGATGTGCGCGATTCGTGTCAAAAGCGCTGGCCCTCACAAATGCGACCGACCGCGTGATATGGTAACATTCGGCCCGAGTGGTGATTGGCTCTCCAGGGGTGGCTGAGCGCATATAATCAATACGCAAATCAATCGTCGCCGTGCCAATCGGCGCTTCGGGGTGGCACATCACAGCCGCCCCACAGCATGTATCCAACAATGCACTTACCGCTCCTCCCGCGATGACCCCGGTCGCCGGGTCCCCAACAAACCGCGGGTCATAAGGCATCGTGATTTCGGCCACGCCGCGTTCAATCAGCGAAATCTCCATGCCCAGCGCTTGCGCATGCGGGATGGCCTCAATGAATTGCCGAGCGATTTGATCTGGGTCCATAGCCATGTCTGCCCCCCCCTTGCAGCGGGTCTTTGATTGCTCCAGCTTTGTGGCCTTGGCGCTTGGCCCACACAAGCGCATTTTGGGATAAATCCCATACCCTCGCTCTCAACTCTCCGTTTGACCGCCGAGAAAATAAGCAAGTCGTGAATCAAGTGGTTGAAAATCCTGACGCCACGGATACGCTATGATTTGTAAGGAGCAGCAAATGTCAGAAGAACGCCTGACTTTCAAAGAGATGTGCGCGAAGTTCGATGTAACGCCGCGGACGCTGCGCTATTACGAATACATTGAGCTTCTTTCCCCAGATCGGGAAGGCAGGTCACGGTTTTACGGCCCAAAAGAGATGGCACGCATGACACTCATCCTGCGGGGCCGCCGTTGGGGCTTTCCGCTCGAGACCATTAGACAATGGCTTCAAATCTACGAGCAAGAAGGCAACGAAAAGCAGATGACCGCTTTTGTTAAGCTTGCCGATGAACAGCTTAGGGATTTGCGCATGCAGCAAGCAGAATTGGCTGCGGTTGTTAAAGAGCTCGAAGACCTCAAATCGAATCTTCAGACCTCTCTCAAGGGCGAATAAGTCAACGCGCCGCGCATGACGCCGCGTCCACCCGCCTGACCCACGTATGGAAAACCTGACCTTCATCTTAGCTTTCAAAACGCTTTGGATTGAGGAAAGTTTCGCGTTCCCTAAGGGAACCTTTGCATTGATTTCTCTCTCCCCCTTTTGACGCGGCGTCACGTTTACGTTCACGTCAACTTTGCTTGTAAGATGTATCCCGAGACTTCACCTCTCGGAGTGTGGCAGCGGAAAGTCCGCTGTGTGTATTCCGATGAGGACGTAACGATGAGTGATATGACGCTGACAATTCGCGAAATGTGCGAGGCATATGATGTGACCCCGCGAACGCTTCGGTTCTACGAAGCCAAGGAACTGTTGTTCCCGAAACGCGAAGGCCAGAAACGCCTCTATGGCAAACGCGACCGTGCGCGGCTGAAA
>CALKJA010000194.1 GCA_937995865.1 uncultured Paracoccaceae bacterium
ATCCTACTTTGGATGCTCTCCACCAAGATGCTTCCCGCCGTGGGTGTGCTGTATCCAATCTACCTGCTCTTCATTTCGATGGGTATGTTGGATAGCCGCGCTGGTCTTGTCATCGTGATGATGCTGATCAACCTGCCGATCATTGTCTGGATGCTCTATACATACTTCCGCGAAATCCCGGTCGAGATTCTCGAAGCGGCGCGGATGGATGGAGCAAGCTTGCGGGATGAGGTGCTCTATGTCCTTACACCGATGGCGGTTCCCGGCATTGCATCGACAATGTTGCTGAACTTCATCCTGGCCTGGAACGAAGCCTTCTGGACGCTCAATCTGACTGCGGTCAATGCGGCGCCTCTGACGGCCTTCATCGCTAGCTATTCCAGCCCAGAAGGATTGTTCTTCGCGAAGCTCAGTGCGGCCTCAACTATGGCCATCGCACCGATCCTCATCCTTGGCTGGTTCAGCCAGAAACAACTCGTCCGCGGCCTGACATTCGGCGCGGTGAAATAATTGATCTGACGAAAGGAACCTGACCCATGGGACAGATTGAACTCAAACAGGTGACCAAAAGCTTCGGCGAAGTACAGGTTATCCCACCCCTCGACCTAACAATTCACGATGGTGAATTTACGGTCTTCGTTGGCCCTTCGGGCTGCGGTAAGTCTACCCTTCTTCGGCTGATTGCCGGGCTGGAGGATATCACGTCTGGCGAGATCGCGATCGATGGCACAGATGCCACTGATCTGGTGCCTGCCAAACGCGGCCTAGCAATGGTTTTCCAATCCTACGCTCTGTATCCGCACATGTCGGTTCGCAAGAATATCGCGTTCCCACTTAAGATGGCGAAGATGGACCAGGCCGAGATTGACCGCCGTGTGAACGGTGCGGCCGAGGTGTTGAACCTTGCCGATTATATCGACCGTCGCCCCGGCCAGCTTTCTGGTGGTCAGCGTCAACGTGTGGCCATCGGTCGTGCGATTGTTCGTGAGCCATCGGCGTTCTTGTTTGACGAACCATTGTCGAACCTTGACGCGGCGCTGCGTGTTGGCATGCGCATGGAAATCTCAGAGCTTCACAACAAGCTTGAGACCACCATGATCTACGTGACGCACGACCAGGTCGAAGCGATGACAATGGCCGATAAGATCGTTGTGCTTCATGCTGGCGTGATTGAACAAGTGGGTTCCCCGCTTGAGCTGTATCGCGCACCACGCAACAAGTTTGTGGCGGGCTTCATTGGTTCACCTAAAATGAACTTCGTTGAAGGTGCATTTGCCAAAGAACAAGGGGCACACACTATCGGTGTCCGCCCTGAGCATATCGACGTCGTTGAAAGCGGTGGTGTGTGGCAAGGTACAGTCGGAGTGGCTGAGCACCTTGGTTCGGATACGTTCTTCCACATCCACAACACGGGTATGGCCGAAAGCCTGACCGTGCGTGCGATCGGGGACGTCCGGCTGAAGCATGGTGATACGATCCACCTGTCGCCTCGCATGGACGAGCTGCACAAGTTCGATGCCCACGGGCTTCGCTTCGACTAATGCGGCTCAAGGGTAAAACCGCGCTGATCACGGGAGCAGGCCGAGGAATCGGCCTAGCTTTCGCGGAGGCCTATGTGGCCGAAGGCGCGGTTGTTGCTCTTGCTGATATTGACCTGAGCCGCGCGCAATCCGCCGCGGCTCAGGTTGGTGGTATAGCTGTGCAAATGGATGTGGGCTGCCAAGAGAGTATTGTGTCAGCAGTGGACGAAACCACACGCCAGTTGGGCCAAATCGATATCTTGATCAACAACGCGGCGATTTTCAGCGCAGCACCCATTAATGAGATTACGCGCGACGATTTTCAAAGGGTTTTCGACATAAATGTCGCTGGAACGCTCTTTACCCTGCAGGCCGTTGCAGCGCATATGAAGGCGCGCGGCATTAAGGGACGCATTATTAATATGGCCAGCCAAGCTGGCCGCCGGGGTGAAAGCCTTGTGGCTGTTTACTGCGCCTCAAAGGCAGCTGTGATCAGCCTGACACAGTCAGCGGGTCTTAACTTGATCGCGCACGGAATAAATGTGAACGCAATCGCTCCGGGGGTGGTCGATGGCGATCACTGGGATGGAGTGGACGCGTTCTTTGCGAAATACGAAAGCAAAGCGCCGGGCCAAAAGAAGCGCGAAGTAGGGGATGCTGTTCCCTATGGACGGATGGGTACAGCGAAAGATCTGACAGGGATGGCCGTTTTCCTTGCCAGTGATGAAGCAGAATATGTGGTTGCCCAAACCTATAATGTTGACGGCGGAAATTGGATGAGTTGATGAATATGCCTGCTGAAACTGTCAGTGTCGTGCCGCTAAGCGACCACGCTTTGTCCAATTTGCCCGACACTATTGCATGCCCCACCTATGACCGCTCTGCGTTGTCGGCTGGGATCGTACATATTGGTCTTGGGAATTTTCATCGCGCGCATCAGGCATGGTATTTGCACCGGCTTATGCAATCTGGCACGGCCCATGATTGGGCGATTATTGGCGCTGGCGTGCGCGCTGGCGATGCAGCCCAACGTGAGCGGCTTGCACAGCAAGATTACCTGACGACGCTCATCGAACTTGATCCCGAAACGACCACAGCCGAGGTTGTGGGCTCTATGATCGATTTCGTTCCGGTAGAAGCGGACAACGCTGCTTTGATCGCAGCTATGGCTGACCCGGCGATCCGGATTGTGGCTCTAACGGTGACAGAGGGCGGTTATTACATTGAGCCTGCGACGATGGGCTTTGACGCAGAGCATGAAGATATTCTGCACGATGCGGCGAACCCCGAAACACCGGTCACAGCCTTTGGCGCGATGATTGCTGCCCTTAAGCAGCGCCGTGCCGCTGGGGCGGGGCCCTTCACAGCCATGTCTTGCGATAACATCCAAGGCAACGGCGCGGTGCTCAAGCAAACCATTGTTTCGCTTGCACGGATGTCTGACCCGGATCTTGCGGATTGGATCGAGGCAAATTCCAGCTTTCCGAACTCAATGGTCGATTGCATCGTTCCTGCGACAGGGCCAAACGAGCTTGAGCTTGTGCGATCTTTGGGGGTCGGGGATGCATCGCCGGTGACCCATGAACCTTTCCGGCAATGGGTTATCGAAGATAATTTTTGTGCAGGCCGCCCAAACTGGGAAGAGGCCGGCGCGACGCTCACTCAGGACGTTCATGACTATGAAGCGATGAAGATCCGTGTGCTCAATGGCGGGCACCAAGTGATCTCTAACCTGGGTGAGCTTTTGTCGATTACAACGATTGCCGGTTGTATGGCCCATCCCAAGATTGCGGCTTTCTTTGAGGCCGTCGCCCATCGCGAGATCACGCCGCTTTTGAAATCCCTGCCGGGCATGGCACCGACTGCCTATGTTGATTTGATCAAGGGCCGGTTTTCGAACCCGCGGATCGTTGATACCACCCGCCGCGTGGCGTTTGATGGTGCGTCGCGGCACCCCGGCTTTGTCATCCCGTCGATCCGCGATGGGCTTGAGTCTGAATCTTCGGTTGAGGGGCTTGCTTTGGTTGAAGCTGCTTGGGCGCGGATGTGCGCAGGCTTACGTGAGGATGGATCAGAAATTGAGCCCAATGATCCCTTTTGGGACACGCTCAACACTGCCGCGTTGGCGGCAAAGACCGACCCTCAAGAGTGGCTGGAGCAGCGTCAATTCTATGGCGATTTGGCCGATACCGCGGCGTTTAAAAACGCGTTTCATAAGTGGCTGAATTTGATCTGGGCCGAAGGTGTTGAAGCAGCGCTGGACGCTTATTTGTCTGCTTGATCCCCTGAGCTTTTGTCGTTTTGTTCGCGGTCCTTGCGCATAAGGCGACCAATGAGGAACGACGTGCGTGGCGCGTAAACATACCGCGTGCGTGTTGTCATTGTTGGGCGTACCATCATCCGCGCAAGGCCGTAGATGACCAAGCCTACATGCCCGGCCGCAATGAAGCCAAAGAAGGATGCAGGTCCAGCGACCTCAATCAGTTTCGAGACCGCAATGGGCGAGACGATCGCCCCCACCGCAAAGTAAAAAAGTAATGCGGCTGAGAGCTCGGCGCGTTCATCACGGGCGGCAAAGTCATGGGCGTGTGCTGTGGCTACGGAATAGATTGGTACGGTGATTGCCCCAAAGAGCGCGGAGGCAGCGATGGCTGCATGCGCTCCTGTGGTGTGTGCGGAAAACGCGCATGAGACCAAGGCCGCAAGGGAAAGGCCAATCAGAACCCACCGTCGGTCAAAGCGGTCCGCGATCCAACCGGCTGGAATCTGCGCCAAAGCGCCGCCCGCGATCAGGGCTGCCAGAAACAACCCAACCTGATCCGCAGTTAGCCCGATTTCTGCGCCGTAGATTGGCCCAACCATCCGGTAGGCAGCGCCCGTCAAGCCGGCGACAATCACACCTCCAACGGCGAGCGGCGAGCGTTGAATCGCGAGCAAAGGCCGCAAACGCGGCGAGCCGGGCATTGTGGGTGGGCTTGCTCGTGTCAGCATGAGCGGCAAAAGAGAGGCGCAGCAGAACATCGCCAAAAGCGTGTAGGCCACATAGAGTTCAACCGACACTAGCGCGCCGATCATCAGTTGCGCCAAAAGCTGCCCGCCCAAATCCACCAGCCGATACGCGCCCATGGAGCGTCCGCGAGTCTCATTTGTCACTTTAGCCTGCAACCAAGCCTCAATCACCGTGTAGCATCCCGCAATGCATAGGCCGGAGGCGACGCGCAAAAGCGCCCAGGCATTGGGATCTGAGATCAAGACATGGCCAAGCAGGCCAATTGCACCGAGCGCAGTGAATGCTGCGAAGCTGCGCGAGTATCCAACGCTCCCCATCAGCCGCGGGGCCCACCAGCAGCCGATGAAGAAGCCAGCGAAATGGGCAGAACCAAGGATACCAATCTGACCTGCTGAAAAGCCTAAGGCCAGCCCTGAAAGCGCATCAAGCGTGCCCACGCCCCCGGAAGAGAGCTGAAGCAAAATGGCGGCGACAAAAAGGGAAGCAAATGAGATGAGCAGGCGCATAGTGCGGCCAACATCGCGTAAGTTTGAAGATGTGCAAGGGCACTTGTGGCTTGGCGCATCGATTTCTAGCGCCGTTCTTTTCTGGATCGGGGTAGGCGGGCGCGCGCGATCGGCGGGTCGGACCCTGTGTTTAAGTGCAGATCAAACGCGCCGCCGATTGGTTTTGTGTTCGGGCGCGTCGGTTAATGTCTGGGCATCGCGCCCGATATGCCAGCGGTGTGGGGGTAGGCTGCGGGTACGGCGGCGTTCAAGAATCCAGTGGGGTGTCTCATCCGTGGTGACGTCATTTTCGTCAGCGTCTTCGGTGTTTACGGCCACAGGCCCCACAGCGAATTGTGCTTCTGCACAGTGCCAGCGGCTTTCCACGCCCGGCGCCCCACCATCGCCCGGCGTGAGCAGCAGACCAAGCGGTGCTGCGCCGCGCGCAGCCCCGGTTTCGGCGGCCAGATGCATCCGTCGGACCGGCGTTAGCCCCGGCGGATCCGGCAGATCCCCCACCACCAACGGAACGGATCCAGTGCGCAGCACTTCTTCAAGACACCACAGCAGATCCAACGCTTTGTCAGGCTCGACAAAGGTCAGGCGGCCGGGGTTGATAAAACGCGCGAGACCGGGCGGGTAGAGCCTGTCCGCTCCCCAACGTGGCGCGATCCAAAATACCGGCCCTTGTGTAATCCGCGCCACCATCAGCGCCGCGGTCCGGCGGGCAGATCCGCAAATCTCATGCACACGCGCGGTCTCAAGCCGCAGATCCCCCAGAAAAGGCGGTGTGAGGCCAAGCTGCGGGCGATCACGGGTCAAAATATGGGCGGCGGTGGTTGGCATAGGCCCCTTGAGATTCGTGTGTTCACTTTATGTTCTAATTTTTGATGGCGTGCCGTCAAGCGCAGGACTGGCCACACAGCAACGAATTCCAGTGTGCGTGCCGATGACGCGGGACACGCAAAAGGCAAATTTCGCGGCTCTTCCTTGCGTTCCGCCCGCCGCGTCGTTACCTGCAAAACAAACCATCTAAGAGGGTCTCATGGAAACGTTCGGACAGCTGCTTTTTCCGCTGCTTATCATAGCAATTTTCTATCTGCTGGTGTTCCGCCCGCAGCAACAAAAGATGAAAGCACATCAAAAGATGGTCAGTGAGCTGCGACGCGGCGATCAGGTTGTCACGCAAGGCGGCTTGATCGGTAAGGTCGCCAAGGTCAAAGACGAAAATGAAATTGATCTTGAGATCGCCGAAGGCGTGAAAGTGCGCGTTGTTCAGTCCACGATTGCTACGGTCGTCAACAAGACTGAACCTGCGAAGGACAAGTAAGCGATGCTGCGGATCGAAGGCTGGAAGCGTGTCCTGATTTGGGCCGTAGTGCTGGGCGGCCTTCTGCTCGCGTTGCCGAATGGGTTCTATAGCCGGGTTGAGCAATCCAACGACGCCGAGGCGCGGATTGAAGCTGGGTTTGTGAGTGCCGAAAATACCGAAGCGGCACAGGCATGGCCAAGCTACATGCCGTCCGGGCTGGTGAATCTCGGGCTTGATCTGCGTGGCGGGGCCCATTTGCTTGCAGAGGTTCGCCTTGAAGAGGTCTATGAGACCCGGCTTGAGGGCTTTTGGCCCGAAGTGCGCGATGCCTTGCGCCCAGAACGCGAAACCGTGGGCACCATCCGCTTGCAACCTGCAGGTGGAAATGAGCTACGTGTTCGGATTTCGCGCCCTGAAGGTATGGCGCGCGCAATGGAGGTTGTGCGTGGTTTGGCCAGACCGCTTCAAACACTCACTGGTGCGCTCCAGAACGATATTGAGGTCGCAAGCGACGGCGACATCCTGATTGTGCAGCTCAGCGAGGCTGAACAGCAAGCCACCGACCAACGCACGATGGCGCAATCGCTTGAGATTATCCGCCGCCGGATCGATGAGGCCGGAACACGCGAACCAACGATCCAACGCCAAGGTGAGCGCCGTATACTTATTCAGGTGCCGGGCATTGGCTCTGCACAAGAAGTGAAAGAGCTGATCGGTAAACCGGCGCTTTTGACATTCCAACCCGTTGTTGGCCGCACGACCGATTCAACCGCTGTGCCGGGTCCTGGCAACGAATTGCTACCGGAACAGGGCGAAAGCGGGATTTTCTATATTCTTGAGCGCACCCCCGTTGTGACAGGCGAAACGCTTGTGAACGCTCAACCCTCCTTTGATCAAAACGGCAACCCGGCCGTTGATTTCCGGTTTAATACATCGGGTGCACGGGCGTTTGGGGAATATACATCAGCCAATATCGGATCACCTTTTGCGATTGTCTTGGATGCAGAGGTGGTGAGTGCACCCACGATCCAAAGCGCGATCACGGGTGGGTCTGGGCAGATCACCGGAGCGTTCAGTATTGAGGAATCGACCAATCTTGCGATTCTGTTACGCGCGGGTTCCTTGCCTGCAGGGCTGGATTTTCTTGAAGAGCGGACCGTTGGACCCGAGCTTGGCCAAGACAGCATTGATGCAGGCACGATCGCCTGTATCGTGGCGTTTGCGCTCGTGCTTGTCTTTATGTTCTTGAGCTATGGTTTGTTTGGCTTCTTTGCCAATATCGCGTTGATCATCAATGTGGGGCTGATCTTTGGGCTGCTCTCAACGCTGGGTGCTACGCTCACGCTTCCGGGCATCGCAGGGATCGTGCTGACCATCGGGATGGCTGTGGATGCCAACGTGTTGATTTTCGAGCGTATCCGCGAGGAGCTAAAAACAGCCAAAGGCCCCGCACGTGCCATCGAACTTGGATATGAAAAAGCGCTTAGTGCCATCATAGATGCCAATATCACCACCTTCATCACCGCGCTGATCTTGTATCTAATGGGTTCAGGACCGGTACGCGGTTTTGCGATAACGCTGGGCTTGGGGATTTTGACCTCAGTTTTCACAGCGATTTTTGTGACGCGGGTGCTCGTGATTATGTGGTTCGAGCGCAAGCGCCCGAAAACGCTGGAGGTCTGAAAATGCGCGCATTGCACCATCGGGCCGAATTTACCCTGAAACCAATTTCAATCTTGCCAGAGTTGGGA
>CALKJA010000195.1 GCA_937995865.1 uncultured Paracoccaceae bacterium
GTGCAAAGTGGTAGAGGATTCACCCGTATGGTCATCCCCCATCGCAACCAGCACACCGCCCAAAGCGGATGTTCCTGCCATATTGGCGTGCCGGAATACATCGCCTGAACGGTCCACGCCCGGCCCTTTGCCATACCAAAGACCAAAGACGCCTTGATGTTTGCCCTCGCCGCGTAGTTCAGCCTGCTGCGCGCCCCAAAGGGCCGTCGCACTAAGATCCTCGTTCAAGCCGGATTGAAACCTAACTTGGGCGGCTGTGAGGTGCTTTTCAGCGCGTTGCATTTGCATATCAACTGCGCCAAGCGGCGAGCCGCGATAGCCAGTAACGTACCCGGCTGTATCAAAACCGGCCGCTTTATCCCGTGCCCGCTGCATCAACATCAATCGCACCAAAGCCTGGGTGCCATTCAAAAGCACATGCTTTTTGCTCAAATCAAAACGATCATTCAGTGACACGTCTTGAAGGCCCATAGCTCTTCCTCCCAAAAGCTGTTTAACTCACGATAGGTCAAAACTGCTGACCTACCAAGTAAAACTTTTGCGCATTGCGTCGCGGCTCTATGCTAGAGGGACTGAAAAGCGCGATTGCACCGTTTATGCGCGATTTTATTGAGTGAGGATGGCCCGATGGATTGGGACAAATTGCGAATCTTTCATGCTGTGGCAGACGCCGGCAGCCTGACCCATGCCGGAGATGCGCTGCATTTATCGCAATCGGCGGTATCTCGCCAAATCCGCGCATTAGAGGAATCACTGGCCTCAACGCTGTTTCACCGTCATGCCCGTGGGTTGATTCTGACGGAACAAGGCGAGCTTTTGTTTGATGCCACATCGGCCATGAACAAGAGGCTAGACGCTGCCGCGGCGCGCATCCGCGATGCTGAAGAAGGTGTTTTTGGTGAGTTGCGTGTCACCACGACTATTGGTTTTGGTACGCTGTGGCTTGCGCCGCGTTTGCCCAAATTCTACGAAAAATACCCCGAGATGAGTATCGATCTGATGCTGGAAGAGCGTGTGCTTGATTTGCCCATGCGCGAGGCTGACGTGGCAATCCGCATGAAAGAGCCGTCGCAGGCCGATCTGATCCGCAAAAAGCTAATGTCGATCCGGATGCGTCTTTACGCAACGCAAAGCTATATCGACAAACACGGAGCGCCCGAGGAGCCCAAGGACATCAGCCATCACCGGCTGATCTGCCAATCCACCAAATCGCAACAGGTCGCTGCCGGGGCAAGCCTTGTTCAGAACCTGATGACCCACGACATCCCTTCATTACTTACGGTGAACAACTACTTTGGCGTGCTTCAAGGTGTGATCAACGATTTGGGTATTGGCGTTCTGCCTGATTATCTGGCGATAGATGACAAACGGCTTATTCCCGTCATGCCAGACGCCGACAGTGCCGAAGTGCCGGTTTTTCTTGCCTACCCAGAAGAACTGCGCCAATCCAAACGGATCGGGGCCTTCCGTGATTTTGTGCAAGAAGAGATCACAGAAATGCGGCGACTGCGGCGAGGCGGCTAAAAGCGACCAAGCCTGTGTTTCAAGCTTCAGCCATGCACGGAATGCATAGCGGCCTTGTTCTTGTGCATCTTGCTGGAAATTTGGGCAGCCCCTATATCCTAACTCGAAGGCGCTGAGATACGCCCCTTCAACCTCCCTGTTGGACTTGCGCCGGGTCGATCACATTTGTGATTGCCCGGCTTTTTTTTTGGTTGAAAGCGGTGCGGACACGCGTTCCCAGCCGGTTTCATTTGAGGTCAGGCAAGGCGGCGCGCTGCGCGCGCCGGTGGGGGCTTTGCCCCCTCTCCCCCAAAAGGTATTTTTAGAAAGATGAATGGCAGGGTTTTCTGACCTTCCACCCTAGGGCTGCATACCTTAGAACGCCGCGCAACAGCGGGGACAATCATGCAAGAACCAGCCATCACACCAGATCTTATCGCGGCACATGGGCTTTCACCTGACGAGTATGACGTGATCCTAGGCATCATTGATCGCGAGCCGACCTTTACGGAGCTGGGAATTTTTTCCGCGATGTGGAATGAGCATTGCTCGTATAAGTCGTCAAAGAAATGGTTGCGAACACTGCCGACCGAAGGCCCACAAGTGATTTGCGGCCCCGGTGAAAATGCGGGTGTGGTGGACATTGGCGAAGGTCCGGACGGTCAAAAAATGGCCGTGATCTTTAAAATGGAAAGCCACAACCACCCGTCCTATATTGAGCCCTATCAAGGAGCGGCGACCGGTGTTGGCGGCATTTTGCGCGATGTCTTTACTATGGGCGCGCGGCCTGTGGCGGCGATGAATTCGCTGTCTTTTGGGGCGCCTGACCATCCTAAGACCAAATCTCTTGTATCCGGTGTTGTGGCTGGCGTTGGCGGCTATGGGAATTGCTTTGGTGTGCCCACCGTTGGGGGCGAGGTGCGCTTTGATCCGGCTTATAACGGCAATTGTCTGGTGAATGCGTTTGCCGCGGGCCTTGCTGATGCTGACAAGATTTTTTACTCAGCCGCATCCGGCGTGGGGATGCCAGTCGTGTATTTAGGTGCAAAGACTGGCCGGGATGGCGTAGGCGGGGCCACAATGGCCTCGGCCGAGTTTGACGATACGATCGAAGACAAGCGCCCCACGGTCCAAGTCGGCGACCCCTTCACCGAAAAGCGATTAATGGAAGCCACTTTGGAGCTGATGGAAACCGGGGCTGTGATCTCGATTCAGGATATGGGGGCCGCTGGCCTGACCTGTTCAGCTGTGGAAATGGGCGACAAAGGTGGGTTGGGTGTAAAGCTCAACCTTGAGGATGTGCCGCAGCGCGAAACCAACATGACCGCCTATGAAATGATGCTGAGCGAATCTCAAGAACGGATGCTCATGGTGCTCAAGCCGGAGCTTGAGGATGAGGCCCGTGCGGTGTTTGACAAATGGGATCTGGATTTCGCCATTGTTGGCGAGACGCTGCCCGAGGATCGTTTTTTGATCGTTCACAATGGCGAGGTTAAGGCCGACCTGCCCTTGTCCAAACTCTCCTCGACGGCCCCAGAATATGACCGCCCGTGGGAACCCACGCCCGCGGCGCCACCTTTGGAAGATGTGCCAAATATTGATCCGGTTGATGGGCTGCGCGCGCTTCTTTCTTCGCCAAATTACGCGTCCAAGGCATGGGTCTATGAGCAATATGACACCCAAGTTATGGCCGATACCTTACGCACCCCCGGCATGGGAGCAGGTGTAATTCGCGTTCATGGGACATCAAAAGCGCTTGCCTTTACGTCCGATGTCACGCCGCGCTACGTGCAGGCAAATCCGGTCGAAGGTGGCAAGCAGGCCGTCGCCG
This sequence comes from uncultured Paracoccaceae bacterium, assembly GCA_937995865.1. Taxonomy (GTDB): domain Bacteria; phylum Pseudomonadota; class Alphaproteobacteria; order Rhodobacterales; family Rhodobacteraceae; genus Shimia_B. Next base: position 3,335 of record CALKJA010000195.1, read on the forward strand.
AGGCATATCGCAACCTGACCGCCGTTGGTGCGCGCCCTCTGGCGACCACCGATAACATGAATTTCGGCAACCCGGAAAAGCCACGCATCATGGGCCAATTTGTGGGGGCGATCCAAGGGATCGGTGCCGCTGTTGAGGCGCTGAATATGCCAATCGTTTCGGGCAACGTTTCACTTTACAACGAAACCGATGGTGAGCCGATCCTTCCAACCCCAACGATTGGCGCTGTTGGGCTGATCGACAATATCGAAGATATGATCTGCCGCATTGCGCGCGAAGGCCATCTGGCGCTTGTCGTAGGCACAACTTCTGGGCATCTTGGCCGGTCTGCGATCTTGGCCGAAGTGTTTAACCGCGAAGATGGCGACGCCCCCCATGTTGATCTTGAGGCCGAAAAAGCCGCCGGTGATTTTATCCGCGCGCAGGCTCAATGGATCGACGCCTGTACCGATCTTGCGGATGGCGGGCTTGCTCTTGCTGCCTTTGAAATGGCCGAGGCCGCAGATGTGGGTATCACGCTTGATGCGGCCGATACCCCAACCCTTTTTGGTGAGGATCAAGGGCGCTACTTGATTGCCACGTCTTTTGACAAAGCTGAGGCCCTAATGATCGCGGCCGGCCAAGCCGGCGTTGTGCTTGAGACTGTGGGCCGTTTCACAGGGTCAAATGTTGTAATGGGTGGGTCAGTCGCCCCGCTTGCAGAGCTGCGCGAGGTCTTCCAAACCAGTTTTGCAGTAGCAGTCGGATAAACCAAATCAAGATCTAGGGCACCGTTTGCCGTGCGAAACAGCGCTCTAGGATCGAAAATCGATATGCATCACTTGTGTATTGGTTGTGCATCGATTGTGCATGCGGCGTTTCAGGCGCATTGCCTCCCTTGCAGCGGATAGATGCGCGCTCTACATCTAGGGAAACGCCGTGCAACGGAGCCAAAACATGCCCATCACAGCCCGCGAAATCGAAGATCTGATCCGTGAAGACTTCCCAGCAGCCCAAATCGAGGTTCAAGGCGATGATGGCGCGCATTTTGCAGCGACCGTGATCGACGAGAGCTTTCGAGGCAAGAACCGCGTGCAGCAGCAACGTGCAGTCTATGCATCGCTCAAGGGCGCAATGGATGGGCCCAATGGTGCTTTACACGCGCTGGCCCTCACCACACGTGCGCCGGAGTAACAGCCAGCCATGGAACCAATGAGCGGCGCTGTTTTTATTACCATTGTTTCCAGTGCGATCCTTGTGATCCTCGTTGGCCGCGCGATCTATGTCGTGCGCAGCGAAGGCGGAAAACGCGAGCGTGGCGCATTGCCTGGCAAAGGCGAGCATACGATCAACGCCGAATATAGCTCTGGGCTTTCTGGCCATTCCACCACTTATAAAATCCCGCGCGATCCACAGGCCTATGCCCGCCGCTTCGTGCCTCCATCCCAAAGGGAAAAGACTGATGACCGCTGAACAAACCATTGAAACGACAATCAAATCCAATGACGTGGTGCTTTTCATGAAAGGCACAAAGTCCATGCCACAATGCGGATTCTCATCGCGGGTGGCGGGTGTTTTGAACTACATGGGCGTCGAGTTTGAAGATGTAAATGTGTTGGCAGATGACGGCATCCGTCAAGGCATCAAGGATTTCTCTGACTGGCCAACAATCCCTCAGCTTTACGTCAAAGGCGAATTTGTGGGTGGTTGTGACATCATCACCGATATGACGCTGTCAGGTGAGCTCGACACACTGTTCTCTGAAAATGGCGTAGGTTTTGACAAAGACGCAGCCGACAAGATCCGCGAAGCAAACGGCTAAGCGCTTAGATCAAGCTGCCCCCCCCTCGCGCGAAAGTTCTCAAAAAGCAGCCTAACCGGCTGCTTTTTCTTCAATTTCTGACGCGATAGCCTCGGCCCGTGCGGCAAGCTCTGCCATGCTTTCGCTGACCGCAGCCGGTATAACAGGCACCTCAATACGCTCAGGCACGGGCGCAGGTTTGTCTTGAAGCTCGCTAATCAGAGCATCGCGGCGAGAGAGCTTGTCTTCGGCCTCGCGCAGTCTGTCTTCGCCGGCGGCGGTGCGGTCTGCAAGCATGAGACCGGCCATCAAGAGCATCCGAGATTCCGGAATGCGGCCAATCTGCTCGGTCAGCACTGTCGCTTCTTTATCAAGCATCGCTGCGGCGGCTTGAAGGTAATGCTCTTCACCCTCTTGGCAGGCCACTTCAAACGTGCGCCCCCCGATTGTGATCATGATCTCAGGCATTGGTATCGGCCTCCTTGACCAGCGGTTCCATCAGCGACAACAGATCGCCAATCTCATTGGCATCTTGCGCCCGCTCAGCGCGCAACGCCTCAAGCTCTGCCATCATAGCTCGGTTGATAAGATGCGGTTCACTGAGCCCATCCGCCGTTGCTTTTTGAAGCGTTTCAAGGGCTTGGCGCAAATCCTCGGAACTGCGGCGTAACCGAGCCGTCTGACGCTCAGCTTCGCCAAGAGCGGCTTTGCTGCTGGCCAATTCTGTTTCAAGCTGTTCGACTCGCCCTTCTTGCTTGCGGCGAATCTGCTTTACGCGTTGCTCAAGCTGAGCGTTTGCAGTGCGCTCATCCTCCAGTTCGATCCGTAACCGCGCGAGTTCTCCGGCGTCCGCGTCATCGGGCTCAGGTGCCGTCTCCACCACTGGCTCTGGAGCAACGGCTGGAGCCGGTGTGTCCGGCCAGAGCGCAAGCCCGGCGCTGATCCGTCCGAGAGCCTGCACCAGACGGGCCTCATATTGGGAAATGTCGCTCATACCGCCCTCCTCACGGATCCGCAGCTATTGGGTGCTTTGCGCGAATCGTCTTTGCGTTTCACTTAGACTAGGCCAAGCCGGGCCAAAGGCGCAAATGGCTCGGGGCGGTTTCTGCTCAAGGTGTTAGCTTGCGACCTTCACCCATCCGTAAAGCCGCCTTAGCACAGCAAGCTTGAACTTCGCCCGGCCTTTGATACACCGCGCTAAATACTAAAACACATTGAACTTGGAGCCCCGCATGGACCTAACAGCACTGGCCGCCCAGAACCCCGAACATTGGCGGCGCGCAGCCGCCATCCGGGCGCTTACACTCGACGCTGTCGCTACGGCCAATTCCGGCCATTCCGGCATGGCGATGGGGATGGCAGATGTCGCCACGGTCCTGTTTGAAAAGCACATGGTTTTTGACGCGGCCGCACCTGATTGGGCGGACCGGGATCGGTTCATTCTTTCTGCGGGCCACGGCTCGATGCTGCTTTACTCCCTGCTGCACCTGACCGGCTACGAGGATTTCCCGCTGGAGCAGATCAAGAACTTTCGCCAGTGGGGCGCATATACGGCTGGGCATCCGGAGTATGGCCATGGCCGCGGTGTAGAAGTAACGACCGGCCCACTAGGACAAGGTCTTTCTAACTCTGTTGGCTTTGCAATGGCCGAAGAAGTGCTGCGCGCACGCTGGGGTGCCAAGGTACAGGACCACTACACATATGTGATCGCCGGTGACGGCTGCCTAATGGAAGGTGTAAGCCAAGAAGCGATTGGACTCGCTGGCCGGCAGGAGCTGTCCAAACTCATCGTGTTCTGGGACAACAACAACATCACCATCGACGGCACTGTCGATCTTGCTGATCGCACCGATCAAGTAGCGCGGTTCAAAGCTTCTGGCTGGGATGTGCAAGAAATTGACGGCCATGACCCTATTGCTATCGATGCGGCAATTACAGCTGCAAAGAAGACCAAAACACCGTCGATGATTGCGTGTAAAACGCATATCGCGCTGGGTCACGCAGCGCAGGACACTTCTAAGGGTCACGGCGCACTCACGGATCAAGACCAGCTTGAAGCCGCGAAGCGCGCTTACGGTTGGGAACACGGCGCATTTGTTATTCCGGCTGACATCAAATCCGAGTGGGAAGCGATTGGCGCACGCGGAGCGCAAGCCCACGGCGAATGGCAAGCACAGTTCGAAAAGCTCTCTGCAGCGAAACAGGCTGAGTTCACTCGCATTTTTGCGCTTGAAACACCAAAGAAGCTGAGTGCGACGGTCAAGGCATTCAAAAAGCAAGTGAGCGAAACGCAGCCAAAGATGGCGACGCGTAAAGCTTCGGAAATGGCGCTGGAAGTGCTGAACCCGATTATGCAGGAAACGGTGGGTGGTTCTGCGGACCTCACAGGCTCAAATAACACCAAAACCTCTGATATGGGTGTCCACACACCAGAAAACCGCGCAGGTCGCTACGTGCATTTCGGAATCCGAGAGCATGGTATGGCCGCTGCGATGAACGGCATGGTCTTGCACGGTGGTATTCGCCCCTATGGCGGCACGTTCATGTGCTTTACTGATTACGCACGCGGCGCCATCCGCCTATCGGCGCTTATGGCGGTGCCAACCGTTTACGTGATGACCCATGATTCTATCGGGCTGGGCGAAGATGGCCCAACGCACCAACCGATTGAGCATTTGGCAATTCACCGTGCGACGCCAAACACCAATCTCTACCGGCCTGCGGATGCAATTGAGACGGCTGAAGCTTGGGAATTGGCGCTAAGCGAAAAGACCACGCCTTCGGTATTGGCTTTGTCCCGTCAGGGTCTGCCCACTGTACGTACAGAGCACACAACAGCGAACCTGACCGCCAAAGGCGCATACGTGTTGGCTGAGGCCGAGGGAAAACGGCAGGTCATTTTGATGGCGACAGGGTCCGAGGTCGCCATTGCAATGGCCGCGCGGGATCTTCTGCAGGCAGAAGGTATTGGAACGCGGGTGGTCTCAATGCCATGCTGGGAACTCTTCGAACAGCAGGACGACAAGTATCGCCGCAAAGTTCTGCCTGCCGGTCCAGTGCGTGTTGCTGTTGAGGCTGCCATCCGATTTGGTTGGGATCGTTGGCTCTATGGCGAGCGCGGGCGCCGCGAAAAGGGTGCGTTTGTGGGCATGCACGGATTTGGCGCCTCTGCCCCTGCGGGCGAACTCTATGAGCAATTCGGCATCACTGCCGAGGCTACTGCGAAAGCTGCAAAAGACATGCTGTAACGCTGCGACGTTCAGCACATTTAGAAACGGAAAGGCCGGGAATATCGCCCGGCCTTTTTTTATGGCGTTTAGGTCTTTGGGCCGTTGCCACACTTGAGGCCACAATACTTCCATTTATTTGGGAGCACCTAGCTTTTGGCGGGTGAGGCTTTGTCGGGGGAAAACCTACGCGAACACCTCAGCGCAATAAGTTGACGGGTTGCCATGCCAGCGATGTTCGGTGTTAGCGTTATCATTACATGTTTCCGCTAACACCTTGGAATTAAATCATTTTCGACCTTCTCAGACAAGCTTGTGCCTGTTACCCAACGGCAAGATGGCGGACTTTGGATGTCTAGTAGGGAGCATGTGCGATGACGGTGACGGTTGGGATCAATGGCTTTGGCCGAATTGGGCGCTGCACTCTCGCGCATATCGCAGAAAGCGCGCGCAACGATGTCCAGGTCGTCAAGATCAACGCAACAGGACCAATAGAAACCAACGCGCATCTTTTGAAATACGATTCAGTACATGGGCGCTTTGGTGGGACGGTACGCGTCGACGGCGACACGCTTGATATCGGACGCGGGCCGATGCGCGTGTTTTCGACTTACGAACCTAAAGAGCTGGATTGGGAGGGCTGCGACGTTGTCCTCGAATGCACAGGTCAATTTAATGATGGCGGCAAAAGCGCCGTGCATCTTGAGCGCGGTGCGAAAAAGGTCCTGATCTCAGCCCCTGCTACAAACGTCGACAGAACAGTGGTCTACGGCGTTAACCACCGCGACATGCGGGCTGATGAACGGATGATCTCCAACGGATCCTGCACAACCAACTGCCTTGCTCCTTTGGCTAAGGTGCTTCATGAGGCCATTGGCATCGAACGCGGCATCATGACGACCATCCACAGCTATACAGGCGATCAACCAACGCTTGATCGGCGCCACAAGGATTTGTATCGCGCGCGTGCCGCTGCATTGGCGATGATCCCAACATCTACCGGCGCCGCAAAAGCGCTAAGTGAAGTTATGCCCGAGATGGAGGGCCGTTTGGATGGTACAGCCTTGCGGGTCCCTACTCCCAATGTCAGCGCCGTGGATCTTTCCTTTCAAGCGGGACGCGATGTCACGGTTGATGACGTAAACAGCATCGTCGCCGAGGCCGCAGCGGGCCACATGGGTGCTGTGCTCAATTACGATGAAGAGCAAAAAGTCTCGATTGACTTCAACCACACACCCCACAGCTCTATTTTCGCGCCAGACCAAACCAAGGTTGTCGGCGGGCGTATGGTGCGTGTATTGGCGTGGTATGACAACGAATGGGGTTTCTCTTGCCGTATGGCTGATGTCGCCGCCGCAATGGGGCGCCTCCTGCACTAAGCCGGTTTACGTCGCATGACCAATGTGATCGCATCGTGGCTCGCCGGACTCATTTTTGTCGCGTTGATCGCCGATCAGGTTTTCAACGACGGCGCGGCATTCGTTTTTACAATCGTTAAACTCCTTGAATTCATAGAATGGCTCGCCTTTTGGCGTTAGCTTGATTGGGAGGCGCGGCCCTCGTGCCCCCCATGTCTGGTTGACCTTTGTCCGGTATCCTGAGATAGCGTTCCTGTTAGCGCAAACACGCGCATTAGCTGAAACAACCGGGGGCAGACATGACCGTAAAAGTAGCCATCAACGGATTTGGGCGTATCGGCCGCAACGTGTTGCGCGCGATAATTGAAAGCGGACGTACAGACATCGAAGTGATCGCGATCAATGATCTTGGACCGGTCGAAACCAACGCGCATCTGCTGCGCTATGACAGCGTGCACGGGCGCTTCCCTGCGCAAGTTACGACCACAGAAAGCACTATTGATGTGGGCCGTGGCCCGATTGCTGTCACAGCAATCCGTAACCCAGCAGATTTGCCATGGTCGGATGTTGATGTTGTGCTGGAATGCACCGGCATTTTCACATCAAAAGATTCCTGCCAAGCTCACTTGGACAATGGCTCCTCGCGTGTTTTGATTTCGGCGCCGGGCAAAGACGCGGATAAAACAATTGTCTTTGGCGTGAATGACGATGTTCTGACATCAGACGATATCGTTGTGTCTAATGCGTCCTGCACCACAAACTGCCTGTCACCTGTTGTCAAAGTGCTCAATGATGAGATTGGCATCGTCAAAGGCTTTATGACGACGATTCACAGCTACACTGGCGACCAGCCAACTCTCGATACCATGCACAAGGATCTCTACCGTGCGCGCGCTGCTGCGATGTCGATGATCCCTACATCCACAGGCGCTGCCAAGGCTGTTGGCCTTGTTCTTCCGGAATTGAATGGCAAGCTTGACGGCGTTGCGATCCGCGTCCCCACGCCAAATGTTTCGGTTGTGGATCTTACGTTCGAAGCCGCGCGTGAAACCTCTGTTGAGGAAATCAACGCAGCCATCCGTGCCGCTGCCGGTGGTCCGCTGAAGGGTGTACTGGGCTATACAGACGACAAACTGGTCAGCATGGATTTCAACCATGATCCGCATTCATCTGTCTTCCACACCGATCAAACCAAAGTAATGGAAGGCACAATGTGCCGGATTCTAACTTGGTATGACAACGAATGGGGCTTCTCCAACCGGATGAGCGATACCGCCGTCGCAATGGGCAAACTGATCTAAAGACACCAGAATAGTAGTTTAACATAGCCCCAGCCGGTTTCCCGGTTGGGGCTTTTTCATGTTCGCTTGCTGCGCAAGCAAACACCCCCAAAAACCGCTCACATGCTAAGCATCACAAAAAGTTCACATTTAATCAGTGCCTTACTCAAACGTAAGCTCTGCATCAGATGCAAACCGGCTTTGCTGAAACGTCAGTTGTGCTGCGCCGCAGCATCGCCATATTAGCGCTAACACAACCAGAGCAATGGAGAGAAAAATGACCACGCTCCTTACACAATTGAACACAGCCGTCGCAAAACGCCGGGCATACAACCGCACGGTGCTTGAGCTGCGCAACATGCCGCTCGACACAGCGCTGGACCTCGATCTTTTTACAGAAGACGCGGAGAAAACCGCATACCAGGTCGTCTACGGCCGCTAAGCTTTCAAGCGCACCAAAAGCGCTTCATTGACGGCTGAGGGGACGAATTTCGAGACGTCCCCACCAAGCCGTGCAATTTCTTTGACAAGCTTAGACGCGATCGCCTGATGTTCGGCTTCGGCCATTAAGAAAACGGTCTCTATCGTATCGTCAAGGCGGCGGTTCATGCCGACCATTTGAAACTCGTATTCAAAATCGGCCACGGCGCGCAATCCGCGCACAATCACCTGCGCGCCTACATCACGCGCGCAGTCAATCAATAGGTTCTCAAAGGGGTGGGCAACAAACTCGCAGCCCGTCTCTTTGGACAGTCCGGCAAATTCTGCTTCGACCATCGCCACACGTTCTTCCAGTGAAAAGAGCGGGCCCTTGTCGCGGTTGATGGCCACACCAACGACCAACCGATCGACCAAAACTGAGGCTCGACGGATAATATCCATATGTCCCAAAGTGACCGGGTCAAATGTTCCCGGGTACAATCCGATCCGCATGGCGCGCCCTCTTCTGGCTGACTTGCTTTGCCGCAAAGAACCGCGAAATCGCGGGGGCGTCAAGCACCACAATTTGCCGTCCTGGCGTCAATCGTGGAGCTTACGCATGCCCCATAATCATATCGGTCAACGCGTCTTTCTCAGCGGCCAACTCACGCAGCTGAGCTTTGACCACGTCACCCAATGAAACAAGTCCCACCATCTCACCGCTGTCCATGACAGGCATATGGCGAAACCGGCCTTCCGTCATTTGGCTCAAAACATCGCTGATAGGATCACTTGGCGCGCAGGTGATCACCTTAGCGGTCATAAGATCAGAGACAGAATCACCTAAGCTCCCAGTTCCGCGTTTTCCAAGCTCGCGCACGATGTCGCGTTCCGACAAGATGCCGGCAGGGACCACCCCATCGCCAGACACTACAACAGTGCCGATGCGCTTTTCCGACAAAAGACCGACAGCATCGCTGACTTGCGCCGAAGGTGGCACCGTCACGACATCACCCGCGCCTTTACTTCTGAGGATATCTGACACGCGCATTTTCACCTCCCTGAATTGCAAACTCGTGTCATTCAATCCTGTGCCGCAGCACCCGCTTCTGTCAAGTTCGCAACTCAGTTGCAGTGTCTGACGGCTTGACGTTACGGGGTCGCGCAGGAATAGAAGTCATACCAAGACCCATCAAAGCTCACGGAGAACCCCATGACAGATCTCACCCATTTCATTGACGGGGCCCACGTGGCCGGAACGTCGGGGCGTTTTGCGGAGGTCTTCAACCCCGCCACAGGCGAAGTGCAGGCCCGCGTTCCTCTTGCCTCAACGCAAGAGTTGAACAAAGCGGTCGAGATCGCTGCAGCCGCGCAACCCAAATGGGCCGCAACCAACCCACAACGTCGTGCCCGTGTCATGATGAACTTCGTTCATTTGCTTAACCGGGATATGGACAAACTCGCCGAGGCCCTCAGCCGGGAGCATGGCAAAACAATCCCGGACGCCAAAGGCGATGTCCAACGGGGGCTTGAGGTTGTCGAATTTTGCATCGGCGCACCGCATCTCTTAAAGGGTGAGTACACAGACAGTGCCGGACCCGGCATCGATATGTACTCAATGCGCCAACCGCTTGGTGTTACGGCAGGTATTACGCCATTCAACTTCCCTGCCATGATCCCGATGTGGATGTTTGCTCCTGCTATTGTTTGCGGCAACGCGTTCATCCTCAAACCATCTGAGCGCGACCCTTCGGTTCCACTGATGCTGGCTGAGCTGATGGAAGAAGCCGGTGCACCCAAAGGCATCCTGCAAGTGGTCAATGGTGACAAAGAGAGCGTAGACGCGATCCTTGATCACCCGGTGGTCCAGTCTGTTGGGTTTGTTGGCTCCACCCCCATTGCTGAATATATCTACGGTCGCGGCTGCTCGAACGGCAAACGGGTTCAGTGCTTTGGTGGCGCTAAGAACCATATGATTATCATGCCTGACGCTGATTTGGACCAAGCGGCCGATGCGCTTGTAGGTGCGGGTTATGGGGCTGCGGGTGAACGCTGCATGGCTATCTCTGTTGCTGTCCCTGTCGGCGATGAAACAGCGGACCGATTGATCGAAAAACTGATCCCAAGGGTCGAAGCGCTAAAGGTTGGTCCCTACACCTCCGGGAATGATGTAGACTATGGCCCTGTCGTGACAGCAGCAGCCAAGGCCAATATCGAACGTCTGGTCCAAACCGGGATCGATCAAGGCGCGAAACTGGTCGTCGATGGCCGCGATTTTTCGCTTCAAGGTTACGAGGACGGCTTTTTTGTTGGCGCGCACCTCTTTGACCACGCCACCAAAGACATGGACATCTATAAAACCGAGATCTTTGGCCCCGTTTTGACAACCGTCCGCGCGCAATCCTATGACGAAGCGATCGCGCTTGCGATGGACCACGAATACGGAAACGGAACAGCGATCTATACCCGCGATGGTGATACAGCGCGTGATTTTGCGAACCGGATTAATATCGGGATGGTGGGCGTCAACGTCCCAATCCCGGTCCCACTCGCCTACCACACCTTTGGCGGCTGGAAGAAATCCATGTTCGGAGACCTTAATCAGCACGGCCCGGATTCGATCCGCTTCTACACACGGACCAAAACCATCACTTCGCGCTGGCCGTCTGGCATCAAAGAGGGTGGCGAATTCTCAATTCCGCTGATGGAATAGCAGTTCGCTTCCGGCGGGCGGGTTTGGTCTTTGATGTGTTGTAAGCTTCAAGGATCCGCTCACTCCCGCCGGAAGCACCAGGCCCTTGCCACAATGGCCAATTCAACCCTAAAATGAACGATCGTTCAATAAGTGATGGGAGGTTGCATTGGACCTGACAGATGAACAAACCGCCATATTCGATATGGCGCGCGCCTTTGGCGACGCTGAGATCGCACCCAATGCACGAGATTGGGAGGCGCAAGGCACAATTCCCAAATCCCTGTGGCCCAAATTGGCAGAGCTTGGTTTTGGTGGGCTTTATGTCCGCGAACAAAGCGGCGGTTCGGGCCTTTCGCGGCATGACAGCACCTTGGTATTTGAAGCATTGAGCATGGCATGCCCGTCTGTGGCTGCGTTCCTGTCTATTCATAATATGTGTGCTTGGATGATGGACACTTTCGGTTCAGAGGGCTTGCGCGATGCCCGTCTCCCAGGCGCGCTTAGCATGGACGTGATTTACAGCTATTGCTTGACCGAACCCGGTTCAGGCTCAGACGCCGCAGCCCTTAAGACCCGTGCGATCCGTACCAACGAAGGCTTCAGCGTTACAGGCAACAAGGCATTCATCTCAGGCGGCGGATACTCTGACGCCTACATCGTTATGGCTCGTACCAGCGATCAAGGCGTGAAAGGCATTTCATCGGTGATCGTAGATGACGGTGTGGAAGGGCTTAGTTTCGGCGGCCTTGAGGAAAAGATGGGCTGGCGTAGCCAACCGACACGGCAAGTCCAGTTGGACAATTGCAACATTCCAGCGACCAGTCTGCTGGGCGATGAGGGGCATGGTTTCACATATGCAATGAAAGGCCTGGATGGTGGGCGTTTGAACATCGCAGCCTGTTCACTGGGTGGAGCACAAGCCGCCTTGGATACAACCCTAGCCTATATGGCAGAACGCCAGGCATTTGGGCGCAAGCTTCAGGATTTTCAGGCACTGCAATTTCGCCTTGCCGAGATGGAAATTGAGATGCAAGCGGCTCGGACCTTTCTGCGCGACGCCGCTCAAGCGCTCGATGCGGGATCAGCCGATGCAACCAAACGCTGCGCGATGGCCAAGAAGTTTGTGACTGAAACCGGCTCAAAAGTTGCAGATCAATGCCTCCAGCTACATGGCGGCTACGGGTATCTGGCGGATTACGGGGTTGAGAAAATCGTACGCGATCTGCGAGTGCACCAGATCCTTGAAGGCACAAATGAAATCATGCGTTTGATCGTCGCGCGGGAGATGCTTCGTGCCTGATCTATTGATCCGCAAAGAAGGGCGCGGTGGCCATATCACGTTAAACCGCCCGACCGCCCTAAATGCGCTGACATGGCAAATGTGTCTCGACATTGAGCGCGCCATTACGGGTTGGGCCGTTGATGATGCAATCGACCTGATAATTCTCGATGCCAATGGTGAGCGTGCATTTTGCGCAGGCGGCGATATCGCTGCGATGTACGAGCATGCCAAAGGTGGAGGCTATGATTTTGGTCGCAGCTTTTGGCAGGATGAATATCGTCTGAATGCGAAACTTGCACGCTACCCTAAGCCAATCGTGAGTTTCTTGAATGGCTTTACGATGGGTGGTGGCGTTGGACTTGGCTGCCATGTGAGCCACAGACTCGTCGGCGAAAGCAGTCAAATCGCTATGCCCGAAGTTGGTATCGGATTGGTACCAGATGTCGGTGGGTCTTTGATCCTTGCCCACGCACCGGGGCGGCTTGGTGAATATCTTTCTACAACTGCCGCCCGAATGGACGCGGCAAACGCGATCTATGCAGGATTCGCCGATACATTTGTGCCGGAGGCCCTTTGGCCTGCCCTTAAACAGGATATCTTGACCTCCGGCGATGTCGCACTCATCAAAGCCCACCCCGTTGGCGAAGCCGCATTTGCGTCTGAACAAGTTGAGATTGATCAGCACTTTTATGGCGCCCAACCCATTGATATACTTCGGACTCTGGAAAATTCGACCACTCCGTTTTCGGCCCAAGCAGCCAAGCGATTGAACCGCCACTCGCCGCTCGCGATGGCCTGCGGCATCGAGATCCTGCGCCGCTTGCGTTCAACAGATGATATTACTCGAGCGTTGGAATTGGAGTTTCGGTTCACTTCACGCGCACCGGAACACAGCGATTTTTTAGAGGGCATTCGCGCCCAAATCATCGATAAAGACAAAGCGCCAAAGTGGCGTCATAACATTGGCGCCCTACCCCAAACGGCAATCAGCGCTATGCTGCGTCCCTTGGGCCCGGATATGCTTAACTTGGAGGATCCCTCGTGAAGATAGGATTTATTGGCCTTGGCAACATGGGAGCTCCGATGGCTGCGAACCTTGCAAGCGCGGGGCATGAAGTGATCGGGTTTGACACGGTTGCAACGCCTGATGGGCTCGCCCTTGCCGCAAGCGCTTCTGAAGCGGCGCAAGGCGCAGATCTTGTGATCACCATGCTGCCAAACGGGGAAATCCTGCGCAGCGTGGCAGCTGAGATCCTGCCTCAGATGAAAAATGCTGTGCTGTTGGATTGCTCAACTGTAGATGTCGCATCCGCCCGGTCGGTGGCCGCGCAAGCCGCCGATTTGGGGTGCGCCGCGCTGGACGCACCCGTGTCTGGGGGCATAGGCGGAGCACAAAACGGCACACTGACCTTTATGGTTGGCGGACCGGAATCTGCCTTTGAAACAGCAAAACCCCTGTTTGACATCATGGGGCAAAAATCCGTGCATTGCGGCGCTGCTGGAAATGGTCAGGCTGCCAAGATCTGCAACAATATGATCCTTGGCATTACGATGATTGGCACCTGTGAGGCCTTTGCCCTGGCGGATAAATTGGGGTTGGACCGTCAAGCGATGTTTGACGTGGTCAGCACTTCTTCAGGCTATAGCTGGAGCATGAATGCCTATTGCCCGGCCCCCGGGGTTGGCCCACAAAGCCCTGCGGACAATGCATATCAACCGGGTTTTGCCGCCGCTTTGATGCTTAAAGATTTGCGCCTTTCACAAGACGCTGCCAGCGACGCAGACGCAGACACGCCGCTTGGGAAAGCCGCTACCGCGCTTTATCAAACGTTTGTCGAAGACGAAGGTCAGGGCACCAAGGATTTCTCAGCCATGCTGCCCAGATTTTCTGCCCGCAGTCGGGAGTAATTACCGCTTGCCACGATAAGCCCCAGCTTCATTCAGCCGCATTCAACATTGCGCGCAAGTAGTGGCCTGTATGGCTGCCTTCGGTATCGGCCACCTGTTCTGGGGTGCCGGTCGCAACGATTGTGCCGCCCCCATCGCCGCCTTCTGGACCCACATCAATAATCCAGTCCGCAGTCTTCACCACATCCAGATTGTGTTCAATCACAACAACGGAATTTCCCTGTTCCACAAGTTCGTGAAGCACCTCAAGCAGCTTGCGCACATCTTCAAAATGCAGCCCCGTCGTAGGTTCATCCAAGATATAGAGCGTGCGCCCGGTCGAACGTTTGGCCAATTCTTTCGACAGTTTAACCCGCTGAGCCTCACCGCCCGAAAGCGTCGTCGCTTGCTGACCGACCTTAATATAACCCAGCCCAACCCGCATGAGGGCGTCCATCTTTTCGCGAATTGAAGGCACCGCTTGGAAGAAAGCTTGCGCATCTTCTACTGTCATATCAAGGACATCTGCGATGCTCTTACCCTTAAATTTGATCTCAAGAGTTTCGCGATTGTAACGCGCGCCGTTGCAGGTTTCGCATTCCACATACACATCAGGAAGGAAGTGCATCTCAATCTTGATAACACCATCACCTTGGCACGCTTCGCAGCGTCCGCCTTTGACGTTAAAACTAAAGCGCCCCGGCTTGTAGCCGCGCGCCTTGGCTTCCGGCAAGCCCGCAAACCAATCTCGAATTGGGGTGAAGGCCCCGGTGTAAGTCGCTGGATTTGAACGAGGAGTCCTACCAATCGGGCGCTGGTCAATATCGATGACTTTGTCCAAATGCTCCAACCCTTTGATCGTCTCACAGGGGGCTGGCGTCTGACGCGCACCGTTGAGACGCATCGAGGCAGTCTTGAACAGAGTCTCAATCGTCAGCGTCGATTTTCCGCCACCCGACACCCCGGTCACACAAGTGAATTTCCCAAGCGGAAACTCGGCTGTGACATTCTTAAGATTATTGCCTGAGGCTTTGATAACTTTTAGTTTTTTCTTGTTGCCCTTGCGCCTTTTTGCCGGAACCTCAATCGCGCGTCTTCCGGAAAGATAGTCTCCGGTCATGCTGTTCTCAGTTGCGATCACTTGCGCGGGTGTACCCTCGGCCACGACCTGCCCACCATGAACGCCGGCACCTGGGCCAATATCGAACACGTAGTCCGCCTCGCGGATGGCTTCTTCGTCATGTTCAACGACAATGACTGTGTTGCCTTGGTCTCGCAGGTTCTTCAAAGTTGTGAGCAAACGGCCGTTGTCACGTTGGTGCAGGCCAATCGACGGCTCGTCTAGCACATACAGAACCCCGGTAAGGCCGGACCCGATCTGAGACGCCAAACGGATGCGTTGGCTTTCGCCACCACTTAGCGTGCCACTTGAACGTGAGAGCGTAAGATACTCTAAACCAACATTATTTAGAAACCCAAGACGCTCGCGAATTTCCTTGAGAATTGCACGTGCGATTTCATTCTTTTGTTTCGAAAGCTGCGCTGGAACATCCTCGCACCATTGCGCGGCTTCCCGGATCGACATCTGGACAATCTCACCCACATGCCGTCCTGCGATTTTCACCGCCAGTGCCTCAGGGCGCAGCCGATAGCCGCCGCAAGCCCCACAAGAGCGGTTGTTTTGATAGCGCTCAAATTCTTCTCGGATCCAGTTGCTATCGGTCTCCCGGTAGCGGCGCTCCATGTTTGGGATCACTCCTTCGAAGCTGCGGGTCACCTGATAGACGCGCCCGCCTTCATCGTAGCGGAATAAGATCTCATCTTCGCCTGAACCGTAAAGAAACACTTGCTGCACATGGGCAGGCAAATCTTTCCACAACGTCGCCTTATCGAATTCATAATGCTTGGCGATGGCCGCAATCGTCTGAAGGAAATACGGGCTTTTGCCCTTGCGCCACGGGGCCAGTGCACCATCCGCAAGCTTCAGTCCTTGGTCCGGCACAACAAGCCGTTCATCAAAGAACAGCTCATGCCCCAATCCGTCACAATCCGGGCACGCCCCAAATGGTGCGTTGAATGAGAACAATCGCGGCTCAATCTCCGGGATTGTGAAACCGCTCACAGGGCACGCAAATCGCTCTGAAAACGTGATCCGCTCTGGTTCCCCTTCGCTGGGCGCCGTTTCAAGGATCGCAATCCCATCCGCGAGATCCAAGGCTGTGCGCACCGAATCCGCCAACCGCGTTTCCAGACCTTCACGCACAATGATGCGATCGACCACAACATCGATATCGTGACGATATTTTTTATCAAGCGTTGGCGGTTCGTCGAGTTCATAGAACTCGCCATTAACCTTGATCCGTTGGAACCCTTGCTTACGGAGCTCCAGCATTTCTTTTCGATACTCTCCTTTGCGGTCGCGAATGATCGGCGCCAAAAGATAGCCGCGCGTGCCCTCTTCCATCGCCATGATGCGGTCCACCATGTCCTGCACCTGTTGGGCCTCAATCGGCTCACCTGTGGCTGGCGAATATGGCGTCCCTGCGCGCGCAAACAAAAGGCGCATATAGTCGTAGATTTCCGTCACCGTCCCCACGGTTGAACGGGGGTTTTTTGAGGTTGTCTTTTGCTCAATCGAGATGGCCGGCGACAGGCCGCTGATATGATCAACGTCAGGTTTTTCCATCATATCAAGGAATTGGCGTGCATACGCGCTGAGCGATTCCACATAACGCCGCTGGCCTTCGGCATAGATCGTGTCAAACGCTAGGGACGACTTACCAGAGCCCGAAAGGCCGGTAATCACCACCAACTGATCACGCGGAATATCAACGTCAATGCCTTTAAGGTTGTGCTCACGCGCACCACGGACTTCGATCTTTTTCAGCTCTGGCATGACGCCCCCATAGTCTTACCCGCCTTACATAGGCCGCAGAGCCGCGCGAGCCAATGGAAAAGTGTGAACATTGAGTGAACATACGGCCCAAAGGATCAGGATGTAAGCCGGCGCGAAACCCAAATGGCCATGACCAACCCGGCCAGAGGCAAGACAACAAGCAATCCCCAAAGCCCAGGCGCGCCTGTAAGTGCAATAGCAAAGGCAAAGAGCGGCGTGCCCGTGCCGGTGCCAACATTGCCAAGCTGCGCAATTGCGCCGGTTGCGCGGGCTTGCGCACCTGAGGTCACATTCCACGCAGGGATCGCCGCAAAGCAGGCTCCCGGAACCAGCCCCATGCCAATAAACATTGGATAGACCGCCCAAATCCCGCCCCACATGAGAACCGCGCCACTGCCCAGCAAGATCCCATAGCCAAGCATCATCACATGCCTTGGCTCAAGGCTCCGGCACAACCACCCGCCGGCAAATGTGCCCGCCAGTGAGATCAACGGCAAAGAAACGGCAAGATCAGGCCGCTCGAGGATCTGAGGGAGAAAGGTCACCGTTGCCACAAAAAGCATCGTGTAGAACAAAAAAACTAAGCCCGGCCCGGCAAGTGATGCAGAGCGATACGCCTCAACATGGGCTGCTACAAAATGGATTGGACGATCTTCGGCATCGCTTAGCGGAAGCAGAAAGATCAAAGCCAGCCCAAGCGCAAGAAACGCAGCCCCATGAGCAAAAAACAGTGCCGGGATACCGCCCATTGCAAGCAACGGAGGAAAAAGAAGTGCCGCGAGCGAAAACGCGACTCCAAAAAACATCGCCCAGATGGACATGACCACTGGCCGGTCTTTTGGCAGAGACACCGCTGCCATTGTCGGCGGAACAGCAACAACCAAAGCAAGATGCGAAAGCCCTTCAAGCGCGCGGAGCGGCACCATAAGCCAAAACGGCGGCAAGAACGCACCAAGCGCGGATACGATCGCCCCCAGTGCCAACGCGCCAAGGATCACCCGGCGCGTCCCTAGCTTTGCAACAAATGCGCCAGCCACAACCCCAAGTGCCACACCAACAAGGCTAACAAGCGACACAAAAAACGAAACAACCTCAAGAGAGCGGCCATAATGCGCCGCCAGCGCGTCAAGCGTGAGCGATACTTTGATAAATTGCATCGCGGCCATCAGCCCAACTGCAAAGAGCAAAGTGATTAGGCCCCAACGCGTCTTCATAACCTGTTCCTTTGCCGCATCCACCGTCAGCAGATGCCATCGTCGTGCAGTCGTGGGCCGCAGGCACTCCCACTGGCGTAAACGCACAGCTGATCTGCGCGCGAAGGATTTTCCAAAATCCTTGTACGTCTTTGAAGACCACGGACTTGGTCACGCGTCTACCCGCGCAATGAGGTATGCGGTCCGCTAAACTTGCGGACCGGGCCGTTCAAAAGTGGATGGCGCGGTCCCATGCATCGAGCACACTCTCGTGCATCATCTCAGACAAGGTTGGGTGTGGGAAAACAGTTTCCATCAGATCTTGCTCGGTGGTCTCAAGCTTTTGCCCCACCACATAGCCCTGAATAAGCTCGGTGACTTCTGCGCCCACCATATGCGCGCCAAGCAGCTCGCCCGTTTTCGCGTCAAACACAGTTTTGACCAGCCCCTCAGGCTCGCCCAGAGCAATTGCTTTGCCATTGCCGATGAATGGGAAGCGGCCAACCTTGATTGCACGGCCTGTTTCCTTGGCTTTCGCCTCAGTAAGGCCCACGCTTGCCACTTGCGGGTGGCAGTATGTGCATCCTGCGATGCTTTCTGGTTTTACAGGGTGCACATTGTTTTTGCCTGCGATCAATTCCGCAACCATCACGCCCTCATGCGAGGCTTTGTGGGCAAGCCAAGGTGCGCCGGCGATGTCGCCAATTGCAAAAACGCCCTCGACGCCCGTCCGGCAATATTCGTCTGTCACCACATGTGTGCGGTCAATTTTTACACCCAGAGCTTCGAGGCCCAGCCCTTCG
This sequence comes from uncultured Paracoccaceae bacterium, assembly GCA_937995865.1. GTDB lineage: Bacteria > Pseudomonadota > Alphaproteobacteria > Rhodobacterales > Rhodobacteraceae > Shimia_B. The sequence continues at coordinate 22,156 of CALKJA010000195.1, forward strand.
ACATTGCCCACAATGCCCACGGCCGAAATCACCGTATCGACCTCCATCGCCTGCATTTTGCCGTTTACTTCGATATGGGCAGTCACTTTGTCTTTGGCGCGGTCCAGCTTCTTGACCATCGCCTTTTGCAAGATTTTCATCCCCTGCTTTTCAAAGCTCTTCTTGGCAAAGGCACTGATCTCTTCATCTTCGACGGGCAGGATACGGTCCATTACCTCAACAACTGTCGTTTCAGCGCCAAGCGTATTGTAGAAGCTTGCAAATTCAATGCCGATCGCGCCCGAGCCGATGACCAGCAGCTTTTTGGGCATATATTTGGGCGTCAATGCCGCCTTATAGGTCCAAACGCGGTCACCATCGGCCTCAAGGCCCGGCAATTCACGTGCCCGCGCACCCGTTGCCAGAATGATATTTTTGGCCGTCAGAGCTTCGGTGCCTTTTTCCGTCTTAACGCTGACCTTGCCTTTGCCGGTGACCGTGGCCTCGCCCATGAAAGCCGTAACTTTGTTTTTCTTGATCAGGTGGCCCACGCCGCCGCTCAACTGTTTGGCAACTCCGCGCGACCGTGCGACAACGGCATCCAGGTCATAATCGATGCCAGTTGCAGACAGGCCAAATTCCTTGGCCCGGTGCATCAGATGAAAGACTTCGGACGAGCGCAGCATTGCTTTGGTTGGGATACATCCCCAGTTCAGGCAAATACCGCCCATATGCTCACGTTCAACTACGGCAACCTTCAGACCAAGTTGCGCGCCCCGGATGGCAGCCACATAGCCGCCCGGCCCGGCACCAATCACGATCATATCAAAGGTTTTATCGGCCATATTCACGTCTCCCATCAAATTTGTTTAACGTTAAACAATCTTGATGGTGTCCGAAACTGCGTTTTTGGCCGCACCCTTGAAAAGCCGCTATGCGCTGCGCGAATGGGCCCAGCGTGTAGGCGTGCCATTGTCAGGCCGTGGTCAGTTCCTGCAAGACAGTACCATAGCCGCCCATCGCAATGTATTCGCGCTCTGGCCCGCTGGAACGCCGCTTCAAAGCCTCGTTGCGTGTTGGGAAACGTCCATAGCGGCGAATAACCTCGCGATGTGCGCGTGCATGCCCAAGATGCATGGGTCCGTTGATCGGCATCCGTGTCATAAACAACCGCACGGCACGGTCTTGATCTGACAAGTTTTCAGAATGCATCAGCGGCATGTAAAAGAATTGCCGCGCGGGTTCATCGATCTTGCAATCCCAACCCTTTGAAACCGACATTTTGGCCGCAGCTAATGCACGTTGGTCCGAACCAAACGCCTGCCCGCTTTCGCGGAACATGTTTCTTGGAAGCTGGTCCATAAGGATAATATAAGCCAAGGCCCCCGACGCAAATGTCAGCCAAAGCCCACAGGCCCCACGCATTGCGCCTTGGTAGGACGTCAGGAATTCTTTGCGACACTTTTCATCAAGCGCCTCGCCCCCTGAATACCAGCCCTTAGGTCCAACTTCATCCAGCCAAAAGGCCAGTACTTCTTCCGGCGATTTCATCTTGTTAACCTCAAAATCGTTCGCGGCCACGTTTGCCACGCCTTGCGCATCTGTCAAGAAGCACATGAGCTATTGCGCGTGGATCACCCTATGGCTGTGGTTCTCCGGGCGCATTGGGCTCGTCTATAGCCTCGGCCGCTTCTTCCACTGCTTCGGCATAGACATCCTGAGCAACCTCAACCGCAACCGGGGATGCGCTTGGCAAAATCGGGGCATAGGACGTGGCTTCATAATCGTCTTCGGCGTAGGCCGAGGCACGCCGTGTCATCCGGTAGCCCGCATAAGCAGAGACACCCAGCATCAACACCGCGATGAACAAGAAAAAGCCTTCGGGGCCCAAAACCCCCATCGTCCAACCTGTCACAAGCGGTCCGGCGATTGCGCCCAAGCCATTGATAAATATCAACCCGCCCGAGGCAGCAGCCATGTCCTCGTAGTCAAGAAAGTCATTCGTATACGCAAGGAGAAGCGCATAAAGCGGGTTGCTGGACCCTCCGATCAAAAAGCCTACCACCATAACCAAAGGCAGCGAGTACGGAAGCAAAAACGCCGCAATGCCAGCAACGCCACCGATGGCTGAAACACCCAAGATCACAATACGCCGGTCCATACGATCACTCAACCAGCCGATCGGAAATTGAAGCACAACAGCGCCCACATAGATCGATGTAACAAAGATGGCGATCTCGCGGACACTCATGCCAACTTGCGTGGCATAGACTGCAGCCATACCGAACTGCGCAGAAAAGACCCCGCCCAAAAGGATCATCCCGACGCAACCAAGCGGCGAAGCCTCATAGAGTTGCCTAAGGGTCATTGGCTTAGTGGAGTCAAACGCTGGCGTGGGAGACACCGACAGTAAAATCGGCGCAAAAGCGAGCGAAACAAGAACAGACGGGATGATGAACAGCTCATACCCAGCAGGATCGCCAAATCCGATAATACCTTGTGCGATCACGATGCCCGTCATCTGAACGATCATATAAAGCGAAAGCGCGCGACCACGGTTTTCTGTAGTTGTCGCGTTGTTCAGCCAGCTTTCGGCGGTCACGTAAACGCCAGAAAAGGCAAATCCGATGATTGCCCGACCAATTGTCCAGCTGATCGGGTCGGTGAGAACAGGAAACAAGATTAGAACGGCTGAAATCAGCGATCCAAGCGCCGCAAAGACCCGCACATGTCCGACCCGGCGGATAAGCTCCGGTGTCGCTCGCGACCCCCCAAGAAAACCTGCGAAATACGCCGACATAACGATCGACATCTCAAGGGTCGAAAAGCCCTCGATATCGCCACGGACGCCCAACAACGTGCCCTGAAGCCCATTGCCAATCATCAAAAGCCCCATTCCCAGCAAAAGGGCCCATGCACTTCCAACCACGCTTCGCATCATCGGCCTCCATTGGCTTGCGCTTCATGGCCGCTTTGGGCTGATTCCATACGTTCGTCTAGTAGAGAACCGACACAAGTTTAGCCGCCGGCGGACCCTGCCTGTGCTGCGTCCCAATTACGTACTTTTAATGCATCTGGGCTGATCCAAAAATCCAAAATACCCATGTCGCAAAACTGCATTGAAAGTGCTTGATCGCTATCGAGTTGAAGCAACCTGACACCGTGGCCGCCGGTTTCATTTGTGGGCGATCCCGGCGCACCAAGCATGATGTGCTGCGAATAATGTATCGCAGGCCCTATCCCGCTCTTGGCCGCTTCAACAACTTCCGGCGGGATTGCGACAAGCATCTCAGGGTTCTCCCACGCCCGACCAACCCAATACTTGACCCCTTGCATAAGAGTGTTCACCACCTTCCGGGGCCCATAGGCGCTGTCCGCCATCGCTTGCATAAGTTGGTCAAACTGATCCAGCAAATCATCCGAAAGCGCCGCGTCGGGCGCAAGATCAAGCCCTTGCAATTCGGCCAGAAAAGCTTGGCTAAGATCATGCTGGGCACGATTTTTTGCCTGTAGCGCGTTTGCATTTGCGTCAACTTGTGCGTCTTGGGCGGTTTGGTGCTGCTTTAGGCGCTCATGCGCTTCCAGCCTTCGGGTTGCATCTTGCAGAACAACAGCCGCTGAAATCCTAGCAATTCCAGCACACCACGGGGCACGTCCGGCCCATGCTTTGGGCACCCAAGCAATGCGCCGGGCCCCATCTTGATCTCTTGTCTCTGTCACAATCGGTGGAGCGACCTCTTCAGCAGCTTCGCCGAGAATCGCTTTGCGGGCGGCCTCTTGAGCTTCGCTGACAGCCTCAAAGTAGCCAGAAGAATAGCCAATTTCGGCACCTAATTCATCATCAGTGCGCCATGTGTTGATCACATGCCCTGTGATTGGCCAACGCGGATAATGGCAGGGCGCGGCTATGTCTGAAGGATTTTGACGATAAGGCGATGGTTGTCCGTTTTCGTGATCAAGCGGCGGCAATCCTTCAGGCAAAGATGCAAAAGCCGTGTTGGCGGGCAAATTCGGCGAATACACAACCAGCCCGCCATCTGCGCGGCGCGGCCCGGACGCATCAGCATCCACCGCAGCCCCTTTGGGCGGGAAATCATCAAAGGCGAGCGACATTTCCAGATCAATATCAGCATAGAAATTCAACACACCTGTGGCGGGCAATGGGTTCCCTTCAAAGCGCGGCATATCTGCAAGATCAATTTGCGCAATATGGTGGTAGGGTCGCCCGGTTTTGGGCCGGGTGGGCCATGTGTTGCCCGGCGCAAGTTGCGGTGTGCCGCCAAGGAAAGACCGCCCTTGCGCGTCTTGTGTGATCCAAACCCGTCGGAGCAGGATCGCTGGCGTGCACTCTTGCTGCATGCGATCCGCAATAGCCTTTTCGCTCAATTTTGGCTTTGGCTTAGCAGGAGCAGGAGCGTTTGGTTTTGATCCCTGCCACGGCGTCCGTTTGCGCGGCCCCAATTGAGCCTGCAACCAACGTTGTACAAAGCCAAATCGAAGCAAAACATTCGCAACGATGGCCAGAGCGGCGAGACCCAAACCAAGCTTGGATTGCCCAAGCGCAAATGCGCCCAAGGCCAAGCCACAAATCGCCAGAACGTAGACCGTGGCCCAGCCTTCTGAATCAGCAGGTTTCTTAGACATCGGCGCAATCCGGCCAAAGCAATGACGCATCACCATAGCTGAAAAAACGATACTGCTCGGTGATTGCATGGCTATAGGTGGCATCAACTCGATCTTTGCCGATCAAGGCAGAGACCAGCATCATTAAGGTTGATTTGGGCAGGTGAAAATTTGTCATCAAGCCATCACATACATTGAAATCGAATCCCGGTTTTATAAAGATATCTGTGTCACCCACCCAAGGTTGGATTTCGCCACTACGGCTCGCCGTTTCCAAAAGCCGCAGTGCCGTCGTCCCAACGGGAATGACACGCCCACCCATTGCGCGGGTCTGGGCAATCTCTGCCGCCGCTTTGGCGTTCACCTCTCCCCATTCGCTGTGCATCTTGTGCTGCGTAATATCGTCGACCTTGACCGGCAAAAACGTGCCCGCCCCCACATGCAGGGTGACAAAGCTGTGCTCCACACCGCGCCGGGTCAGGCTAGCCATGACGCCATCATCGAAATGGAGGGACGCCGTTGGCGCGGCCACAGCGCCTTTGTGCTTTGCAAAGATCGGCTGATAGTCTTCATGATCTTGCGCATCCGCAGCGCGTTTGGCCGCGATGTAGGGCGGCAACGGCATTTTCCCCGCCGCATCAAGAGCCACATCAAAATCGTCACCCGATAAACCAAATCGCAAGCGGGCCTGCCCATCGAATTTGCCGGTCAAAGTCGCGCTGAGCGCCGGGGTAAAGACGATCTGTTCGCCCTCTTTCACTTTACGCAGCGGCTTGATCAAAGCGTCCCATTGGCCATCAGCCGTTGGTGCAAGCAGTGTTACTTCTATCCCTGCAGTCACCGCGCCTTGAGCGCTGTCGCGCTGGCGCGTGCCGAAAAGCCGTGCCGGGATCACTTTGGTATTGTTGAAAACCAGACGATCGCTCGGTCGTAGATGGTCCGCCAAATCGCGTACGATCGCGTCGCGAAGCCCACCTTTTCGCGAAACAAGTAGCCGCGCAGCAGAACGCGGCTTTGCGGGCCGGGTCGCGATCAGCGCCTCTGGCAAATCGAAATCAAAGTCACTTAGCTTCACCTGCGCACCCGCTTTGCTGCTTTTTATTCGCCCACTCGCGGTGGCGCTCGGCGGAAAATCTCTCTGAACATGCCGGGCGTCAAGATGGAGAGAGGATTAACTGCCACATCTGGCCTTTGTGCTGACCCGTTGAGCGTAAAGTTAAAGCCGATCAAACCTTCGCCTCGGCGGGTAAACACCGATCCAATTCCATTGAGCAAAAAGAAGGGTGATACAACACCTTGGAAATCCATGCGCCGCCTTGCGATATCAAACGTGCCATCCAATGACAGGCCCAACGATGCACCAACAGCGCTGCTTTGGGTCACAATCACCTGATCCGGGGTGAGCCGGAACTTGGCATCAACCTCTGAAAACACAAGCCCGCCACCGTCCATTTGTTCAAGCAATCCCACAACAGACACAGCTGATAACAGCGCGGCAACAGAGGGTGCATCGCGCACGCGAATATTGGACAGATCCAAAACCCCATCATAGGTGCCTTTGGCTGCGCGTGGTACAAGGGTCAAAGCTAAGTCGCCGCCTGTCACTTGCGGGAAAATGCCCGCATCTCGGATCACCCCGCCACCATCAGCCGATTGCACAACGATGAGCGGCCCATTTGGTGTGGATTGCAAGTTGCCCTGCAAAGCGGCCCCACCGGCCATTTGGGCCGTAAACGGGCCTGCCAGCCCGCCCGATGTGGTCAAATCCGCACGTAGATTAGTCAGCACAATATCTTGCGCGATTTGGAGCCGGTCCAATTGGAGGGTTAACGGTGGCCCTTCGCCTGCGCCGGTTGCAGGCGCAAAATCTGCGCGGCGCATATCGATGCGTGCGCGGCTTAGATCGATTGCCGGTGCGCGCCCAGCACCACGCCCCGTTAGCGTCAGCGCACCCGTTAGCCAGCCACCAACATCAACAGAGTCCAACTGCGCAACCTCAAGCCCCTTGCCACCGGGCAAAAGCCGAATGCGCCCCTGTGCACTTAACCCCGGCGCACTCAATGAAAGCCGTTCAACTTGTGGATTGGGGCCAAGCGTTCCAGCCACTTCAAACGCACCGCGCGCTGAAGGCGGCTTACGGTAACCCACCTGTGGCACCGAAACGCTCAAGCCAGCAAGGTCGGATGTCAAAACAAACTCAGGCGGCGATCCACGGGGCAAAGACAAAACAAGATCCCCCCGCCCTTCACCACCAATACTGCCGGGCGGCAGATCGATACTAAATTCGTCCAAGGCCGCTGGCGAAATTTCTACGCGCCCACGGAGCTCCGATCCCACCGGTCCTTGCCCAATCACTTGAGCCCATGCCCCGTCAAACGCGACGCGCCCAAGCCGACCGCTGCCTGAAATTGTGATGCCAGTGTTCGTCACCTCGGCAACCGCGCTCGGAAGGCTTAAGACTTTGCCTTTGACCAATATCTCAGACCGTAGATTGGACAGCTCAGCAACCATTTCAATCTCAACATCAGGCCCCCTGAGCCTTGGCTGCATGGGAAAGCGCAAAGACCCCGTCACGCGTGCGCGCCCATCGGCAAGCGTCACCGGCTGGTTGGCTTGGCTCAGAAATTCAAACGGCTCTTGGTCTAGCACCGAAAGGACCGCCGTCACCGTGCTTTCTGTGCGCAAATCGACCTGCGCAATGGCGGGCTTAAGTCGAAGATCCGCAACACGAACCACCGTGCCCGCCGCATCCAATGCGCCTCCCTGCGGTGCCACCATACGCCCGCCTTCGATTTGCACCGACAGTGCGCTGTTGATCACTGAAACCGTGCCAAACCCACGTTCGATCGGCGGCAGAGTTCGCAAAATCTGTACCTTGCCATCGCGAAAACGATGCGACAGTGCAACGCGCGGCGTTGCCCCCGCGCCCGAGCGTATGGCCAACTGTGCCCCTTCAAGAATGCCGCCTAACATGTTGTTGGCGAACCACAACCGCAGCCTTGGGCGCAAGCTTTCTGGCCAAAGATCCAAAGCGCGCGCAGTCTCAATCTGGTCAACCCCAACGTCTAATGACACGTCCCACCCGGCCTCAAGCGCTGCAATTCGGCCTGTCGCGGTGCCAGTGGTAACAAAATCCGGCTCAGGCCGGTCTACGACAACCGCCTGCCCAATATCTAAGGTGAACGGATCAAGCCGCAGCCGCATATCCAACGACACTTTTTCAATCGATTGTTCGCTGGCATAAAGAGCCAAAGGGTTGGCGGCGATGTTGCTGATTGTGAATTGCCCCACGATCTCGCGGGGGACGATTCCGTCAAAGTCCTGCAGCTGCGCTGTGCCCCGCGCAGAGGCGCGCCCCCAATCCGTTTCAAGACGAAAATCCTCAAAACGAATGCGTTGAAGCGCCGGATCAAAAGACAGCGTCATACCAGCATCCGAAAACGGGATAGGCCGCGTGGCTGATGTGGGTTGAAGCACACCAGCCCCCAATTCAAGCGTCATCGAAAGGCCACTGAGCCCGGCATCCGTCACATCCGCGCGCATTGCCGCCGAAACCGGCGAATCCACAACCGTCAAAAACGCCAAAGCGGGCGATTGGCTTGCGATGTCCGAGGCGGCCGCATCCTCAATAACCGCAGCAATCGTAGCGTCCCCCGTCACGCCATCGCGCTCGAATGACATGGAGAGCGCCGCCAAATCTTGCCGGCCCGTCAAAAGTGCCGCGACGGCCGTCATCAACAGTCCGCCGTCATCATCTCTGAACAGCCGTAACTGCCCGCCATCGCCGGTCCAGGTCTGGCCAGACACGCCATCGATATAGTTGACCGTGATACTTTCTGCGCTGACCTCCCTCAGCGCGGCCAATGCGGGCCGGGCCAATACGCTATCAAGCCGCGCAAAAGCTTCACCCACAGATTGCACGCCGCGCAGCTCTGCCCCTGATGCGCCTTGCGATTGACCTGCGCCAAAAGCCAGGTTGAAATCCCCGCTGCGATTGCGATCGACCCGCAGCACGGCTCCGGACAAAAGCACTTGGCGCAGTTCCACTTCACCGCGCAAAAGCTGAGAAATCGTGAGATCGCCTTGTACGCTACGAAGCTGGACAAGAGGCGCTCCGGCGGCGTCCCCGATGGTCACATCGTCAAGATAGACCTGCGGGTGATAGTCGCCATCCAACCCAATTCGCAGGCGTCGAAAGCTTAGTTCTGCACCCGGTAGCAGCGCATCAGCCTCTGCCGCCATCTGCGCAGTGAGCCACGGACCCGCGTCAAGCGGATCAGATTGCAACCGCGCCAAAGCAAGCCAAACCAGCCCACCCAATACAAGCAAGCATGTTCCAAACACCCAAGGCCAACGCCGCTTGCGTCCACTGCGCTTTGATTGCACTTGCTGGTTGTTACTTTCACTCAAACGTCTGCTCTTTATTCTGCCAAATTGTTCTACACTGGACTGATCCGGCACATGGCCTAAAACCAAACCAACAAGCAACGGAGGCTACTATGCTTAGTATCGGCGATCCCGCTCCAGAATTCACCCTACCGCGTGATGGCGGCGGCGATTTGGCGCTGACCAGCCTAAGACCGCAATCTGTTGTCCTGTATTTCTACCCAAAAGATGACACGCCCGGCTGCACCAAAGAAGCCATTGCCTTCACTGAAGCTTTGGCAGATTTCAAAGCGGCTGGCGCTGTGATCGTGGGTATATCGAAAGATCCGGTCAAAAAGCATGACAAATTTGTTCAGAAGCACGACCTAAAGGTTGCTTTGGTGTCAGACGAAGACAACGACACCTGCGAACGATACGGCACATGGGTTGAGAAAAAGATGTACGGCAAGATCTATATGGGCATCGAACGGGCAACATTTCTAATCGATGGGCAGGGAAAAATCGCGCAAATTTGGCGCAAGGTAAAAGTGCCGGGACATTCCGATGCCGTCTTTGAGGCTGTAAAAGCACTCAGAACTTGAAAATTGATAAGGGATGGTGGGCGGGGCGCATTTCGCGTAGCGAAACAGCGCCGTACCCATCCCAAACTCTCGGAGCCTGCGCATGACCCTTACCTTCCCTTTGGCCGAAATGGCCGCGCAAGTTCTTAACACCTCCGATGCCCACGCGAAAACGGCCCTGTCGCGCCAGCATGCCGCAACTTGGTTTGCCGCGCGCGCCGACGGCGAAAAGGTTGAGGTTGGAACAGCGTCCCCTCCCATACAACCCGCGCGCCCTGACGCCCCGGCCCTTCTCAATCCGCGCGATGTGCCCCGGCGGCGCCCCGGAACATCCGAGGGGCGCATCGCCATTTTGCATGCTGTGGCCCATATTGAGCTTAACGCGGTTGATCTGCATTGGGATATTATTGCGCGGTTTGGTCACCACCCGATGCCGCTTGGGTTCTATGATGACTGGGTCAAATCGGCAGACGAAGAGTCCAAGCACTTCAACCTAATATCAGATTGCCTTGAGGCGATGGGCAGCCATTACGGCGCACTCCCGGCCCATGCGGGCATGTGGCGCGCTGCGGAAGACACCGCTGAGGATCTCATGGGCCGTCTTGCCGTTGTTCCAATGGTGTTGGAAGCGCGTGGGCTCGATGTCACGCCCGGCATGATCCAGATCTTTAAATCGGCCAAGGACGCACAGGCCGTTGCTGCGATGGAAGTGATTTACAGCGAAGAGGTAGCCCATGTCGCCTATGGATCGAAATGGTTCCACTACTTGTGCGGCGCCGCAGGAGAAGATCCAAAGCCTCTGTTTCATGGGCTCGTGCGCAAGTATTTCCATGGCGCGCTCAAGCCACCGTTTAATGAAGAAAAGCGCGCGGATGCGGGCATTCCGCCTGATTTCTATTGGCCGCTCGCCGATGAAACCCCGCCGCCCGCCATGCGCTAGCTGATCTGATGCGCGCGAAGCGGATCGTCGATCCACGAAAATGGATCGAACTTCGGCCGAAGTTTCGGCAGAAAACCGCCAATTTTTGAAGGGTTTGCCCCAGTTTTGCCACGATTTTTCGTGAAATTGTTGCAGGCGTACGAGGGCACGGATAGACACGCGACAAACGCTCAAGCCCTCAGGAAGAAACGGGCATGAGCCGCAGGGAGTGGGGACTTCATCTTTTGCTGACGCAACTGAGACACAGATTGCACGTCGCGCTTGAACATAAGATGCCTGAAAAGCGTCTGTTCTTGCGGACTGACACCGAAACGCGCTTTGTCCGTCTTGGCCCTGGCACGCAGCTTCTTGCATGGGCAGGCAGTGCAGCTGTGGTGTCGTGGGCGATTATTGCGACTGCGATCCTTTTGATGGACAGCATTGGCGCTGGCAACTTCCGCGAGCAAGCCAAGCGCGAGCAAGCCGTGTATGAAGAGCGGTTGAATGTCTTGTCAGACCAACGCGATGCACGCGCGGCCGAAGCCGTAGCCGCGCAGGAGCGTTTCAATTCAGCTTTGGGCCAAATCTCGCTTATGCAAGCAGAGCTGTTGCATAACGAGGACCGCCGACGCGAATTGGAGCGTGGCATTGAAGTTGTCCAAGCAACGCTGCGCCGCACCATGGGCGAACGCGAAGAAGCGCGCGCCGAAGCCGAAACGCTGAGTGCGGCCCTTGCCGGGGATGGCACTTCACCCCAGGGCACCGCAAATGAAGAGGTCGCGCGCACCCTCGCATTCTTGTCCGACGCGCTATCTGACACGGCCCAACAACGCGATACGACGGCAACTGATGCCCAAGCTGCGTTGGACTATGCCGCAGAGATGGAATCCGAGCTTAAACTTCTCGAAGCACGCAACGATCAGATTTTCCGCCGCCTTGAAGAGGCGATGACCATTTCAGTTGCACCTCTTGACCGGATGTTCCGTGCGGCAGGCCTACCAACGGAAAGCCTTATCCAACAAGTGCGGCGTGGGTATGCTGGTCAGGGCGGCCCGCTGACACCCCTTGCGCTAACAACATCTGGCGGCGTCCCCTCCGCTGATGCGGCGCGGGCAAATTCGATCCTGAACAAGCTTGACACCATGAACCTGTATCGGATCGCCGCGCAAAAAGCGCCGTTTGCGCTCCCGGTAAACCTAAGCCAGGTCCGCTCTACGTCGGGCTTTGGCCCCCGCTGGGGGCGGATGCATTACGGTCAAGATTGGGCGGGCCCGGTCGGAACAGATATCAAAGCAACGGCCGACGGAGTCGTGATCCATGCAGGCTGGTCTTCGGGTTATGGGCGGCTCATTAAAATTCAGCATGAATTCGGTATCGAAACGCGGTATGCCCACTTGTCGAAGATTCGCGTGAATGTCGGACAAAGAGTTTCTCGCGGTCAGCATATCGGCGACCTCGGCAATAGTGGCCGCTCTACGGGGCCACACCTGCACTATGAAGTGCGCGTCGGCGGAAAGCCGGTTAATCCATTGATCTACATCAGGGCTGCACAAGATGTTTTCTAAGAGCAAAATCAACGAACCTGCCTCCACAACGGCAGACACAGGCGCACTGAAATCCGATGCGCCCTCTCCCAAACCGGAGTTTAAATCCTCGGTGACCAATCCTACGCCAAAGGCAAAGCCTGCAGCGTCTGTGCTGTCTTCGGATTTGCACATTACAGGCAACCTTCGCACCACAGGTGACATTCAGATCGAAGGCAATGTGGAAGGCGACATTCGCGCCCACTTGTTGACCATCGGCGAAGGCGCAACCGTCAAAGGCGAATGTCTCGCGGATGACGTTGTTGTAAATGGCCGGGTTATTGGCCGTGTGCGCGGCCTCAAGGTCAGATTGACCTCTACTGCCCGTGTTGAGGGTGACATAATTCACAAGACGATAGCCATCGAAAGCGGCGCGCATTTCGAGGGTTCAGTTCAACGCCAAGATGACCCGCTGACCAAAGGCTCTAAAGGCGCTCCACTCGCTGCCAAAGTCGCACCAAAGGCTGATCCAGCCGCAGGTTGATAGACGGCCCTGAACCGCTGCTTTAGAAAGGTTCGGGCATGACAAACCAATCCAAGGCGCCACAGAAATCTGTGGCGCCTGCGCTCTTTTGCGCCCCCGACAAGCGACGCGGTGTGCTTGTCGCCGCGATCCTTGCCTCCTCTCTTGGATTTATTGACAGCACCGTTGTTACAATTGCCCTGCCCGCAATGCGCAGTTCATTGGACGCCACGCTTCCACAGGCCCAGTGGTTTCAAAACGCGTATATGCTGCTCCTTGCAGCACTTATCCTGACCGGCGGTGCCTTTGGGGATCGCTTTGGCTTGGCGCGGACGTTCTCCTGCGGAATTCTTGCCTTTGTGGTTGCGTCTCTTGCCTGTGCGGTTGCTCCGACACCTGAGTTTATGATTGCAGCGCGCGCGGCCAAAGGCATCGGCGCGGCGCTTATGGTTCCCGGCTCGCTTGCGCTGATTTCGCGCGCCTATCCGCGCGAAGAACGGGGCCGCGCCATTGGCCTTTGGGCCGCAGCCTCGGCGCTGACTACAGCGGCAGGTCCAATCATCGGCGGCTTGGTGCTTACGTTCGGTGGACCCGAGTTCTGGCGCTGGATCTTTGCAATCAACTTACCGCTTGGCGCTATGGCCTTGGTAATCTTATGGCGTTCGGTGCAACAAGACATCACTCAAGGCGAAGACGCGGTTGATTGGATCGGCGCAATACTGGCCACCGCCAGCCTCGGCTCTGTGGCCTATGGGTTGACGCTTTTGCAAACGGATGGGCCCGCATTCTTCTTTTTGGCTCTTGGGGCTACGCTAAGTGCGGCTTTCCTTTGGCATGAAGCACGAGCGCCCGCCCCCATGATGCCGCTCAGCCTGTTCAAGGATGCCCGGTTCGCCGCGGCAAATCTCGCAACTTTCATGATCTACGCGGGCTTGGGTGCGATGCTTTTCTTCCTACCAATGACCGTCATCACAGCTTGGGGCGTCACCCCGATCGAGGCTTCAGCCGCTTTTGCGCCGCTCTCGGTCTTTATCTCCACGCTTTCTGCCCCGGTCGGTCGGGCGGTGGATCGTTTTGGACCAGAACCCATCATCGCCATAGGAGCCGCACTCGTCGCATTGGCCTATGTCAGCGTCGGGATAAGCGCGCCGTTGCAAAATTATTGGGGCGCCACGTTCCCCGGCATGGTACTGTCTGGCGCAGGAATGGCGCTGGTCGTGGCCCCACTCTCGGCTGCTGTGATGGCCTCGGTCAAGGACAGCCAAACCGGCACAGCGTCCGGGGTGAATAATGCGATCAGCCGCATGGCGTCACTCATCACAATTGCTGCATTTGGAACGCTCGCAGCCTTAACGTACGCGGGCGCGAACGGGGATCAAAGCTTTGGTGAAATTGGCACAAGCGACGCCCATGTAGCTGCGTCAACAGCAGCTTTTGCGGCCATCGCATTTGGCGCTGCAGCGGTGTCCGCCTTTGCATGTGCTTCTATCTTGCTTAGCTGGCGCAGGCGGGCCGCCTAAGTGTCCAATCTGCCGCCTCGTGCCACCGCTGCCCCAATGACAGTAGCCCAAGATCATTACCCCGCGGCCCGATAATCTGAAGCCCCATTGGCAGGCCTTGAACGCCAAACCCTGCAGGCACAGACAATGCAGGCAGCCCCGCCAAGGACGCAGGCACCACAACTTCCATCCAGCGATGATAGCTGTCCATCGCCCGTCCCGCGATCTCGTGCGGCCAATCAATCGTAACGTCAAATGGCCACATCTGCGCCGTCGGCATCACCACCGCATCAAAACGTTCAAACATCTTCGCTGCAGCTGCAAACCATTTCGACCGGAGCACACTGGCCTTGTGCACATCCATCGCTGAGTAGGAAAGACCACGCTCGGCCTCCCAGAGCGCTTGCACAGGTAACTGAGCCCGTGCAGCCGGGCCGGCCATCACAGGCGCAAGCGATGTTGCCACTTGCCAAGACCTCAGAACCGTCCACGCATCCCAAAGATCTCCAGCAGGCATCGGTGGTGCGACAGGCTCGATGGAACATCCAAGCGCCTCAAAAAGAAGCAACGCGTGCTCGCAATGGGACAAAACTCCTGCCTCCATTGCATAAGCGCCACCCCAATCGCCCAACCAACCCAACCGAGCAGGCGCCACGCGCTGTCCCAAAGGCTGCCAATGTGGCTGCCGCCGATCAGGTCCAGCCTGCACTCGGAGCAACATCTCCACATCCGCAGGCGAGCGCCCCATTGGTCCAAGCGTCGCCAGCTGATGCAAGAACGTATCTCCCAACGGCTCCGAAGGCACCACGCCCCAGCTCGGACGCAACCCATACGTGTTGGTCCAGCCCGCAGGGTTGCGCAGGCTGCCCATCATGTCAGATCCATCGGCAAGCGCCACCATCCCTGTGGCCAATGCCACCGCAGCCCCACCGCTGGATCCGCCCGCCGTACGCGAAAGATCCCAAGGATTGCGTGTGGCGCCATGCACTGGATTCACAGAATGTGATCCAAGCCCAAATTGCGGAACGTTGCTCTTGCCAATGACAATCGCACCTGCGGCGCGCATCCGGGCCACCATGACGTCATCCGTTGGCATCGCCCCGCGATGTGAAAAAATCGGTGACCCCATCGAGGTCGGAATACCCTCCGCATTGACCAGATCTTTCACAGCCAAAGGCAAACCATGCAAAGGGCCACCCTGCCCGGCCGCGTCAGCGGCGTGCGCGCGCTGCACCGCTTCGCTGCGTGGCAAAAGCGATACCAACGCATTTACCGGCCCATTCACACGCTCGATCTGGTCATAGGTGGCGTCCATCAGATCCGCAGCCTTCAGAGCTCCAGAGGCCACCTGCGTCGCCAAGCTATGTGCGTCTTCAAAGAGATCCACCAAACCTGCGTCCTCGTTTCATCTTTCCGAAAATACCTTGGGGGCAAGGGGCAAAGCCCCAAACGCCGCGCAGCGGCGCCCCCATATCAAAACCGCACACCTCTTAGCGTCAAACAAATTAATCCGCCGCGTTAGCCTCGGCTCGGCTTTTGCCGGACACATCCATCGCCAGCGTCGCTGCCATCAACCCGTCCAAATCACCATCCAAAACACCTTTGGTGTCCGATGTCTCAAAGGACGTCCGCAGGTCTTTGACCATTTGATAAGGTTGCAGCACATAGGACCGGATCTGGTTGCCCCATCCTGCATCGCCCGCGTTCTCATGCACTTCGTTCACCAAAGCCGAGCGTTTATCTAACTCCATCTGATAAAGCCGCGATTTCAGCGCTTTCATGGCAATGTCTCGGTTTTGGTGTTGCGATTTTTCCGAAGACGTCACCACAATACCTGTCGGGGCATGGGTGATACGCACGGCGGAATCCGTCGTATTCACGTGCTGACCGCCTGCGCCCGACGACCGATATGTATCAATCCGAATATCTGCCGGATTTACTTCAATCTCAATGTCATCATCCACCACAGGATAGACCTTTACCGATGTGAACGATGTGTGCCGTTTTGCGGCGCTATCAAAAGGTGAGATCCGCACAAGCCGGTGCACGCCGCTTTCCGATTTTAACCAGCCATAGGCATTGGTGCCGCTAATTTTGTAGGCTGCCGATTTTATGCCAGCCTCTTCGCCGGGCGTCTCAGATTGCAGCTCAACCTTGTAGCCTTTCTTTTCAGCCCAGCGGACATACATCCGCGCCAGCATATTAGCCCAGTCGCAACTTTCCGTGCCACCCGCACCAGAGTTGATTTCCAGAAACGTATCGTTGCCATCCGCTTCACCGTCCAGCAGCGCCTCAAGCTCCTTTTTGGCCGATACTGCCCGAAGCGCATCCAGCGCGGCTTCAGCGTCCGCAACAACTTCAGCGTCGTCTTCCATCTCACCCAGCTCAATCAACTCAATGTTGTCGGCCATTTCTTGCTTGATGGTGGCATAGGTTTCCATCTTGTCAGCCAGCACCTGCCGGTCACGCATCAACTTTTGCGCACGCGCCTGATCATCCCAAAGGTTGGGATCTTCAATCATCGCATCAAATTCTTCCATGCGGTGTGGCGCGGTCTCAATGTCCATCCGTTGCCCGAGCAGGGACAGAGACTTTTCGATCGCCTCAACATGGGTCTGAATTTCTGCGCGCATGGGATCCTCCAGTTAAGCCAGAGAGATAGCCGCCGCACCCGCCCGGCACAAGCATGCACTGAACGCCCGAGCGGGCATTGTAATCTCTAGCGCTTTTCGAGCTTATATGGCGACCTTAATAAAGCCCGCCTGAAGACAAAGATCCAAAAGAGGCCTTGTTTCCAACAGTTGCGGTTTCGCCATCAGATGTGGTGATCGTGCGCCGTTGCTCAACTTCGCCTGTGCGGAACAAGGGCACGTCCGTGGACATTGCAAAACCACCATCAAACGTAATCCCAAAGAGCGGCTCTTCGCCTTCGCGGAAATACTCAGCCACAACATTCTCACCACTTGCACCGTCTGACAGACGCGCGCCTGTGAAACGGTCAATGTTGATGAACACGCCACCGGGTGGAACGTCAAAGGGACCTCCGCCATATTTGGCAACGGCTTCGGCCATGAACTGATTGAAAACCGGCCCACACATAGAGCCACCGCCCGCGCCCTGCCCCAATGGGGTGGGATCGTCATAGCCAATGTAGCACCCTGCCACGATGTTTGAGGTAAAACCTACAAACCAAACATCTTTGGCATCGTTGGTGGTGCCCGTTTTACCCGCAACCGGCACGGGCAAATTCACCGTCCGCGAAGCGGTGCCGCGATCTACAACACCGCGCATCATGGACGTCAGCTGATAGGCGGTGATCGCATCCATCACCCGCTCACGGTTGGACCCGATACGCGGGCCAAACCCGGCCTCCAGAGTGGCCGTATCACAGTCATTGCAGATCCGCTTGTCATGCCGAAACACGGTTTTGCCGTATCGGTCTTGCACCCGGTCAACCAATGTGGGCTCAACTCTTTCGCCGCCGTTTGCGAACATCGCATAAGAGGCGACCATTTTGTAAAGCGTCGTCTCCTCGGAGCCAAGCGACGCCGCGAGGTATTCGCCCATATCCTCATAAACGCCAAAGCGCTCAGCATAGCCAGCGACCGTGTTCATGCCGATCTCTTGTGCCAAACGAATGGTCATCAAGTTCCGGGAACGCTCAATCCCGGTCCGTACAGGCGTTGGCCCATAGAACTGATTTGAAGCGTTCTTAGGCCGCCAAACGCCTTGGGGCGTGTTGATCTCAATTGGCGCGTCGATCACGATCGTTGCAGGCGAGTACCCTGAATCCAACGCAGCCGCGTACACAAACGGCTTAAACGATGAACCGGGCTGGCGTTTTGCTTGCGTTGCGCGATTGAAAACAGAGTGCTGGTAGGAAAATCCGCCTTGCATCGCAAGAACGCGGCCTGTGTTCACGTCCATCGCCACAAAGCCGCCCTGCACTTCGGGCACTTGCCGAAGTGTCCAGCGGATAAAGCTGCCGTCGCTATCGGATGTCATCTGACGCACAAGCACAACGTCACCGACCTCAAGCAGATCTCCCGGCACGCGCGCGGTGCGGGCCAGCGTGTCA
This sequence comes from uncultured Paracoccaceae bacterium, assembly GCA_937995865.1. Classification (GTDB taxonomy): domain Bacteria; phylum Pseudomonadota; class Alphaproteobacteria; order Rhodobacterales; family Rhodobacteraceae; genus Shimia_B. Next base: position 40,246 of record CALKJA010000195.1, read on the forward strand.
TCCTCAAGCCGTTTACGCGCCCATGTGACATCATTGGCGGGAATGAAATGGCCCTCGCCGGTCTCCGCTACGTCTTCGATCCCGATGCGTGCGGTGCTGTCGCCCACATCCAGCACCACAGCTGGGTGCCACTTGTTCTCAAGGTGGATATCCCGCGGCAGGCGCAACTCGCTCAATGCAGCACGCCAGCTTTCCTCATCGGTGAGCTTATCGGCTTCGATGCTGGCCAGCGTTCCGTGCCAGACACCCCTATTGCGGTCATACTTTTCCAAACCTTCGCGCAAAGCTTCGGACGCCTCGCTTTGCATCTCAGGATCAATGGTGGCGCGCACGCTGTAGCCACCGGAAAAGAAATCATCCTCTCCAAAATCGCTGCTCAGCTGACGGCGGATCTCATCAGTGAAATAATCACGCGGCGGCAGGCTGGCTTTGAAGCTTTCAAAATCGCCCGATTGCACAGTTCGCAAAGGCGTCTCAACGGCCTGTTGATACGCGGCCTCAGAAAGATATCCATTCTCCATCATCTCTTTAAGCACAAAGTCACGGCGCGTGGTCGCGCGCTCGCGCTGACGTACCGGGTGATACTGCGATGGGGCTTTCGGCATCGCCGCCAAATACGCGGCCTCTTCGGGGGCAAGCTGTGTGAGCGGTTTGTTGAAATAGGTCTGCGCGGCGGCAGCGACCCCATACGAGTTTTGGCCCAAGAAGATCTCATTGAGATAAAGTTCAAGGATCTTGTCCTTGGTGAGGGTCTGCTCGATCCGGGTCGCCAGGATGATTTCTTTGATTTTACGTTCCGCAGAGCGTGAGCCGTCCAAAAGGAAGTTCTTCATCACCTGCTGGGTGATCGTCGAGGCCCCACGGATATCGTCCCCCCTACTCACGACCGCATCGCGCAGCGCCGCGGCCATGCCGCGCGGATCATAGCCCGCGTGATCGTAGAAATTCTTGTCTTCAGCCGAGATGAACGCGGCCTTGACCAGCGGCGGGATCTCTTCCGCGCTTGAGAACAGGCGGCGCTCTGCCGCAAATTCATCAATGATCCGGCCCTGACCTGAATAGATCCGGCTGATTGTTTTGGGCGCATAGGTGGCGAGCTCATCATAAGATGGCAAATCGCGGCCATACATATAAAAGATACCGCCAAGCCCAAGGGCCGCCATGAACACGCCCAATGTGAGCGCGGAAAACAGCGCGCCAAAGATAGACAACACAAACAATACCGCACCGCTGATTGTTCCTGCGGTCCAATCCACAACTTTGGTGATTATCTTGCGGCTCATGAGCCTTACTCCTGACTGATGCGCAGGTTGTGCCAGAAACCTGTGCGGTATTCAAATCACGGCTGCGCGCAGTTTGCACCGATAAGCGGTGCAACGCTTGCGCAAAGTCGCCTTAATGCCGCCGGAGCGACTGTTGGGCGCGGTCTGCCTCGGCCCAGTCTTTTAGACCTTGCGCCAGCCCTCTAACGATCCGGCCACGGCGTTCCGGCGATTGCAGTTCGATCCGGTCTCGATCCGAGCTCAGAAAACCCACTTCAACAAGAACGGAGGGCACATCTGCCGAGCGGAGCACTGCAAAATGCGCTGAACGCTGCGGGTTGTTGTTGATCCGCGCACCCGCCTGCCCCATGCCCGCAACAAGCGCTTTTGCAAGCGCAGCGGAACGCGGTCCGCTGTCCTGCCGGGCGAGGTCCAGCAATACAGTGGCGATTTCGTCATCTTGGCCACCCAGATCAACCCCGCTGAGAATTTCACTGCGATCCTGACGTTCGGTCAAAAGCGCGGTTGCTGAAGCGCGCGCGCCCTCAGACAAAGTGTGAGCCGTCGCCCCTTCGGCATAGCCGGTTTCCAAAGCATCTGCATGAAGCGACACAAATGCATCCGCGCCAAGCTCCCGCGCAAGACCGGCACGCGCTGGTAAGCTGACAAACCGATCCTCATCACGCGTCAAATGCACCTCAAAGCCACCCAATCGGCGCAACGCGTCGCGCAACTCCCGTGCCATAATCAGCATCAAATCCGCTTCATTGACGCCGTCGCGCTCAGCACCCGGGTCGACGCCGCCATGCCCAGGGTCAATCACAACGATGAAATCACCGCTCCGCGGCGCCGGCGCCGCAGCTCCTCGCAAAATAGCAGCCGCCGTCTCGGGCACACCTGACGCCGCTCGGTACGCCGCCTCGGAACTGCGCCGCAGCTCCACCCGCAACACCACTTGCCCGCTAAAATCTGTGACCGAAGCCTGATAAATCTCAAACGGACCATCCAGATCCATCACCAGCCCTGACCAGCCGGGAGCAAGCGTCCCAACCTGAACGCGCGGCGCATGGCGCGTGCTCAGGGTTGCCGGATCAAGCCCGGACCAAAGCACTTCGGACAATTCGATCACAAGCTGATTGGGATCCGCGAGAGTATACAGCCGGTACGGCACACCTTGGCTTAGACCGACCTCAAGGGTGACAGTGTGGCGCGATTGCGTCAGCGTCGTTGTGCCGGGCACAACCCGCGCAAGCGCCGAAAGCTCCTGTGCTTTGGCGCCAGTAAGCCCTGTTGCGGTCAACCCCGCGCACAGCACCACAGCCGTGAAAATTTTGAGAATTGCCTGCATAGCCCGCCTGATTGTTCTTGAGGCGCAGCCTATCAGCCGTACACGCTTCGCGCCACTCACCGCTTGGTGAAATAAGCTGTTAGGCGCGCCAATCCTTCGCGCATGTCGGCGGTGGACCGCGCATAAGACAGGCGCAGGGTGCCTGCACCGCGTTCTGCGTCGAAATCCAAGCCCGGCGTCACAGCAACCCCAACCTCATCAAGGATATCACGTGCCAATGCACGGCTATCTTGTGTCCTGTCCGATACATCAAGATAGATGTAAAACGCCCCGTCAGCCGGAGAGATGACGGTCAGCCCCGCAGCCTCTAACCCTTCAAGCAGCAATGCGCGATTGGCGCGATACGTCTCAAGATGCCCCTCCAGTTCTGCATGCGCATCAAGCGCGCCGATTGCCGCGATCTGGCTTGCATGGGGCGCACAAATGAACATATTTTGCGCGAGCCGCTCAATGATCCGCACATGATCTTGCGGCACCACCATCCAGCCGATCCGCCATCCAGTCATTGAGAAATACTTTGAGAACGAGTTGATCACATAAACCTCATCCGTGACCTCAAGCGCGCTAACGCAGGGCATATCAAACGCGATCCCGTGATAGATTTCATCCGAGATTAATGCGCAGTTCTGCGCGGCACATGCGCTGGCCAGCGCTGCTAGCTCTGGTTTGCCCAGCATCGTCCCCGTTGGATTGGCTGGAGACGCCACAATCAGCCCCGCAAGCCCGCTCACATCAGAAGGCTGCGGTTGAAAGCCAAGATTTGGTTGGCCTTCGATCGAAAAAGCCTCAAGGCTCAGCGCCTTTAGGATCTGCCGGTAAGATGGGTATCCGGGTGCTGCAAGCCCCACACGCTCTCCCGCTTCAAAAAGCGCGGTGAAGGCCAAAAGAAATGCTGCCGATGATCCCGCCGTGATCACAACACGCTCGGGATCAAGCTCAATCCCATACCAGCGCTGATACAATGCGGCGATTTTTTGCCGAAGCTCCGGCAGGCCAAGCGCCACGGTATAGCCCAAAGGGCCGGCCTCCATCGCGGCCACCAAAGCAGCGCGCGCAGCCTGTGGCGCAGGGGTCGCGGGCTGTCCAACCTCCATATGGATAATGTGGCGACCAGCCGCTTCAGCCGCACGCGCGGCCTCCATTACATCCATCACAATGAAGGGATCAACCTGAGCACGGCTTGAGCTTCGCATTCCATTCCTCCTATGGTGCACTGGGTAGACCGCACGAGGGGGAGGCCGTCAATGCTGCAAACCTGCGCCCGCTTGATCGCGGCCTTGGCCCTGTGCTGTGCTGCAACCGTTGCCGGGGCCGTCGGCCTATTGCGCGATGCGGGCATGGAGCGCGCGCTTAATGAACTTGCGCGCCCGATCCTAACAGCGGCAGGCCTCTCGCCAGGGCGCGTGCGTGTGGTTGTTGTTGACGCCAGTTCACTCAATGCGTTTGTGATCGACGGCAACGCGATCTTTATTCACGCGGGCTTGCTTGCCCGCATGGAAACACCAGAGCAATTTCAAGCCGTCATTGCCCATGAAGCCGCGCACATCGCCAACGGGCATCTGTCGCGCCGTATCGCCAATGCACGTGCGTCCAGCCGTATGGCGGCGCTTGGTATCCTTCTTGCGGCCGCTGCAGGCGCAGCAGGTGCCAATGGCGAAGCTGTCGCTGGGATCGCGGCCGGTTCTGCTGGCACGGCGCGCCGCAGTTTTCTGAGCCACACCCGATCCGAGGAAGCCTCAGCCGATCAATCTTCGATCCGGTATCTGCTGAATGCCGGTGTAAACCCAAATGGCGCAATCGAGGTGATAGAACTTTTCCGAGGGCAAGAAGCGCTGTCAGCCTCGCGGCAGGATCCCTATAATCGCTCCCACCCGCTGACCAATGATCGCTATCGCGCCCTTCAAGCGCTTGTTGCGGCCAATCCGGGCCGTGGAGCCGACGCATCCAACGAACAGAAATATTGGTTTGCTCGGGCCAAAGGCGTGCTCACCGCCTTTCAACGCGCACCCACATGGACGTTGCGCCGGGCCAAAGGCAACTCAGACGTGGCCACCATGCGCCGCGCAATCGCATACCACCGTCAAGCCAATACCAGCAAAGCCATCGCCGAAGTCCAATCGCTTGTGGCCGCGCGCCCAAATGATCCCTATTTCCGAGATCTCCAAGGTCAGATCCTGTTGGAAAGCCGCCAATTCAACGCCGCAGTGCAGGCCTATGCAAACGCAAACCGGCTTGCCCCTAACAATGCGCTGATCCTTGGCAGCTATGGACGCGCGCTTCTGGCACAAAATAGCGCACAGTCCAACCGCAAGGCGCTTGACGTACTCGTCAAGGCGCGTGCACGTGATGGGCGAGATAGCCGTATTCTACGGGATCTTGGTGTGGCCTATGCACGGGCCGGAAAGAGTGGCATGGCGGCTTTGTCTGGGGCCGAACGCCACGCATTGCGCGGCCGAATCCAAGACGCCGCAACACTGGCCCGCCGCGCGGCGGGTCTTCTTCCGCAAGGCAGCTCTGGCTGGCAGCGGGCCCAAGACATCATTCGAACCGCAGAAAGCCTGAAATGATCCGCAAATTTGCCCCTCTCCTCTTGCCCTTAGCCGTCGCTTCAATACTGGCTGCGCCCGTGACAGCGTTCGAGATTGACGCCATGTCCGACGCCGAGCGCGACATTTTCCGTGCTGAGATCCGCAACTACCTTCTTGAGAACCCCGAAGTGCTGATGGAAGCCATCGCGGTGCTTGAAGAGCGTCAAGAGATGGGTCAGGCCGCGACGGACGAAGCATTGGTAACTGCCAATTACGCGGCGTTGGTCGGTGACGGGCATTCGTGGATTGGCGGCAACCCAGACGGCGATATCACCGTGATCGAGTTCCTCGATTACCGTTGCGGCTTTTGCAAACGCGCATTCCCTGAGGTTGAAGCGCTCATGGCCGGTGACGGCAATATCCGCAAAATCATCAAGGAGTTTCCAATCCTTGGCGATCAATCCGTGCTGGCCTCGCGGTTTGCAATTGCGACAAAGCTGGCCGTTGGCGATGAGGCGTATAAGGCAATGCATGATGCTTTGATGGTGCATCGCGGCAATATCTCAGAACCGGCGCTTGAACGGATTGCCACAGATCTTGGCCTTGATACCGGAGCAATCATCAGTGCGATGTCCCTGCCCCGCGTGGATGAAATCATCAACGAGAACCGCCAACTTGCTCAAGCAATGCAAATCACTGGCACGCCTACTTTTGTGATTGGCGGGCAGATGCTGCGTGGGTTTCTTCCGCTAGAAGGGCTTCAGGCAGTTGTGGCGGACGAGCGCGGCTAAAAAAAGTGCAATCGGGCGAATATCGCGACTGTTTAGCTTGTGTGGGCTGGAAAATGCATGGTGACGGCAGTGCCTTTACCCGGCTTACTTTTGATTTCCAGCTGACCGCCCGATTGCTCCACAAATCCGCGCGCCATCGGAAGGCCAAGCCCAGACCCCTCGCCCACGGGCTTGGTGGTAAAGAAGGGTTCAAAAACTTTGTCTATTTCTTCGGGCGGGATCCCCTCGCCCTGATCGCGTATGCGAATGGAAACGGACGGCATGCCAAGAGCATTGCTTTCCCATGCGTCCAGCTTGATCTTGCCACCCGATGGCATCGCATCACGGGAGTTTAGTACAATATTGAGCAATGCGGTGCTGAGCTTCTTGGGATCGACAAAAATTGACGGAAGCGCGTTAGTTTGGCACGGTTCGACCGAATGGGTGGCTGGCAGCAGCCGCTTGAGCAAGGGCGATACGGAATCAAATAGCGCGCCAATCGTCATCGTTTCCGGGCGCAGGTCAGATTTTCGAGAAAAGGCCAAAAGGTGGCCTACCATATCTGCCGCGCGGTTTGCCGCGGATTGCACTTCGCGGCGAAGCTCATCTTGTTCTGACGGGTTCGAAACCTCGCGCATGAGGTCAATATTGCCAAGGATAACAGTGAGCAAATTGTTGAAATCATGCGCCACGCCGCTCGTGAGTTGGCCAAGCGAGCGCAACCGCTCGCTTTCAGCTTCGACGCGACGGCGTGCGTGCAGCTCCGCACGCCAGCGCAACACTTCAAATAGGCTCTTGAGGAAATAGACCGCCAAGAACCACATAGACATGAGCAACAACCCCTCAACCGGGTTGTGGGTGTAGCTACCCCATACGAAAACGCCGGTAAGCAGCAGCAAGAATGCAAAGACGCTGATCACATCCACGATGCGCGTAACAAGATCCACGACCCGTTCCGTCAGCGCGTTAAACATCGTTCCCATTAGCATCATCGCGGCAAGCGCTGGGCCAACCGCATCGCCGCGTTGCCATAGCCAAACCGCAGCGCCAAAATAGCACGCCATAAAGCCAAGCCCGGCCAGCCCAACCAACAGAGCATAGCGGCGCGTTGTGTGCGTTGGTACAGATATCAAAACGATCGAATAGACGACCAAACCGCACAAGTAGACCATGACCAAAGTGCCAAGACCCTCATACCCACGCGTGAGCCAAAGCATGATCGCACCGACCATCAACAATGTAACCCGCAACAGGATCTCTAGGCTAAGAGGGTGCTCTAACCGTTTGATAACGCTCAGATCATAAGGTGCGTTAAGCCATTTCGATATAGCGCCGTATCGGATCACAAGTTGCTTTCTGCGAAGGCAACATGCTTAACAACGCAAACACATGTACGCGCTTGACGCAGAAATGGGAACAACGCCGAAATCACTCGGCTGCCTCAACGTCTGTTGCGGCATCAATCTCGGCTGCTTTGGCTTCAACCTGTTCAACGATGTGCTCAATCATCTTGTCGTTATCCATCGCGTGGGACTTGGCCCCGCCGAGATACACCATGCCGCGCCCATTGCCGCCGCCCGTCCATCCGACATCTGTCATCAATGCCTCACCCGGCCCATTCACAACACATCCGATAATGCTCAGGCTCATCGGGGTTTTGATATGCTCTAACCGCTTCTCAAGGGCCTCAACCGTTTTGATCACGTCAAAGCCTTGCCGTGCGCAGGAAGGACAAGAGATAATGTTGACGCCTCGATGCCGAAGCCCAAGCGATTTCAAAATGTCATAGCCAACCTTGATTTCTTCAACCGGATCCGCGGACAGGCTAACGCGGATCGTATCGCCCAGACCGGCCCACAATAGATTGCCAAGACCAATCGCGCTTTTGATGGTGCCTGACATCAGACCACCCGCTTCAGTAATACCCAGATGCAAAGGTGCATCTGTTGCATCCGCAAGCTGGTGATAGGCGGCCGCAGTCATGAACACGTCTGACGCTTTCATGGAAATTTTGAAATTCAGGAAATCGTTGTCCTCAAGGATTTTGATATGGTCCAGCCCGCTTTCCACCATCGCGTCCGGGCATGGTTCGCCATATTTCTCCAAAAGATGCTTTTCGAGAGATCCCGCGTTCACACCAATACGCATGGAACAGTTATTGTCGCGCGCAGCTTTGATGACCTCGCGGACACGTTCTTGATTACCGATATTGCCCGGGTTGATGCGCAGACAAGCTGCCCCGGCCTCAGCGGCTTCGATCCCGCGTTTATAGTGAAAATGGATATCCGCGACGATCGGAACCGGGCTTTCGCGGACGATCTCCTTTAACGCTTTAGAGCTGTCTTGATCCGGCACTGAGATGCGCACGATATCCGCCCCGGCGTCAGTGGCAGCTTGCACTTGCGCGATGGTCCCCTTGATATCTGTGGTCAGGGTGTTGGTCATCGTCTGCACCGTGATTGGTGCGCCCCCCCCGACCGGCACAGAGCCAACCATGATCTGACGGCTTTTGCGGCGGTCGATATTCTTCCAAGGGCGGATGTGGTTCAGCGACATCAGGTGCGGCTCCGTCTTCCTTGGCTGCCGCCCAAAAGACAGCAGCACTCTTTTCAGCCCAGCCTTACGCGCTGTGCGGTTGTATGGTCAATGAAAGAGGTAGGGTGCCCAGCGCAGAGCGCAAGCGTATTAATTGGCTGCAAAGCCCAGTGTTTCAGGCGCAACCAAAGGATACGCAGCCTTGATGCCATCGGGTGTCATATCCACATTCCGCGCAGTGGACGCCGCAGGCCCTGCGGGGCCAAAAAACAGATCCCCAACACGGAAGAACAAGGCCCCGGAATTGCCCGCCCGCAAGGTTGGCGCATTCAAGCCGTCCGGCAAAAGCTGCACGTCACCGGGAGGAATGATGCCTTCAAACGCAACAGCGCCCCCCGCGTCACGCACCCGTACCCAGCTGTCTTCGGTTGAGACCAGCGCAACCTGCGCGTCACTCAGTTCGGGGATCAGCGCGGCCACTGGACGCGGAAGAACAACCGGCGATCCAAGCTCTTCCAAAAGATCAAACAGCGCGCTGTCTTCCAGCGGGTTTGCAGGCGCATAGGCCGCGCTCAGATCCGTAGAGGCAAGCCGTACGTCTTGTACGGTGGACGTACCCTGACCGGCGGGGCCAACAAGCTCACCGTTGACGCGGAAATAGAGAGATCCGGAATTCCCTGCACGCAGGGTTGGCGTTTCTTCGGTGACGGGGATGATATACTCCTCACCCGGCTCCAACACTTTTTCAAAGATCACGGACTGGTTCGGCGTTTGCACACGCACCCATGTGGGGGCGACAGCCAGCAAGGTTACCTCGGGCACCGGGCCGTCATTCACCTGAATACCACCAACCTGTGGCAGGCCATCCGCTACCGGGCCCTCTGCAAACACGCCTTGCGCGTTAGGGTTAAGCGTTGCGATGGGCGCATCGCGCGCCACCAACACCGGAACATCCAAAGCTTGTGGGCGGTATAGCCGCTCAAGAGCATCGGTAGACGGCGGCGCTAAAACTGCCATGACATCCGCCGAAGGCGAGGCCGCTGCTGCAGGATTGAGATCCGCGGCAACTGTGGGCGCCTGATCAACGGGGACAAGATCAACGCGCTGCACTTCTTGCAATACGGCCCACCCCCCATAACCAAGCCCTGCAATCAACGCGACAAGCACAAGGATGGACCCAATGGCACGCGGCTCAAACTGAGACAGCACACTTTCACGCGCAGGCTGAAACGGCACTGAGGGTTGCGCCAGTGCATCCGCCGGATTGCGGACAGAGAGCCTCTCTTCGCGGCTTTTTCGGGCCGGAAGGGCTTCAGCAGACATGCCATGAACGGTTTCAAACCCGCTCTCTTCAGAGAACCGGGCAAAGGCCCAATCGGGATCCAAATTCAGGTAGCGCGCGTAAGACCGCACAAAGCCCGCGATAAAGCCGGGCGTTTCAAACGCAGATGGATCCGAATTTTCAATGGCTGAGATGAAGGCGGCTTTGATCTTGAGTTCGCGCTGAACATCTAAAAGCGACTTACCCATCGTCGCACGCTCACCACGCATGACGTCGCCAAGGCGAAGCTCGAAGTCATCAAAACCCTTCGGTTTATCAACCTCTTCTTCAGGTATAGATTGTCCCCACCGGCCAATCATAGTCCCGCTCTTGCCCCTTGGTTGCTTTGCCCAATATGCGCCACGATTCGATGCATGGCATCTCTTTCGACAAGCCTTAGCATGAAATCAACCCAAACACACAAATTAAGCTGTCTAACCCGTGAGTTGGGCGCGATTCAGCTCACACATGCTCCATAATTGATCCATCGATTGGATCAGGTGGTCACAGTGTTTTGGCCCGTGAACCGGGCTGGGGGTAAAGCGCAAACGCTCTGTGCCGCGCGGGACGGTTGGGAAATTGATCGGCTGACAGTAGATTCCGAAATCCTCAAGAAGCCGGTCGCTGATCATTTTGCACTTCACCGGATCGCCCACATGCACCGGTACAATATGCGATCCGTGGTCAATGATCGGCAGGCCCAAACCCTTAAGCCGCATCTTTAGCATCCGCGCTTGCGCTTGGTGATCTTCCCGCCGCTTTTTGTCTGTCTTGAGATGCGCGACCGACGCCCGGCACCCCGCAACAATGGCCGGCGCCAACGAGGTGGTAAAGATAAAGCCCGGCGCATAAGATCGGATGGCATCAACCATCTTTGCGGATGCCGCGATATAGCCGCCCATAACGCCATAGGCCTTGGCCATCGTGCCGTTGATGATATCGATCCGATGCATAAGCCCGTCACGTTCGGACACACCTGCCCCGCGCGGGCCGTACATACCCACGGCATGGACCTCATCAATATAGGTCAGCGCGTTGAATTCATCCGCCAGATCGCAAATCTGAGCGATCGGACCAAAATCGCCATCCATCGAATAAATCGATTCAAAGGCGATCAATTTGGGTGCTGCGGGATCGTCTTGCGCCATCAGCTCACGCAGATGCTCCACGTCATTGTGCCGAAACACACGCTTGGCCCCACCGTTGCGGCGCACGCCTTCGATCATCGAAGCATGGTTCAACGCATCCGAATAGATGATCAAACCCGGGAAAAGCTTTGGCAATGTGCTGAGCGTCGCGTCATTCGCAATATAGGCGGATGTAAACAGCAAGGCCGCTTCTTTGCCGTGCAGATCTGAAAGCTCCGCCTCTAAGGCTTTGTGATAGACCGTTGTGCCCGAGATATTCCGCGTGCCGCCGGATCCTGCACCAGTGGCATCAAGCGCCTCATGCATGGCAGCTACAACCGACGGGTGTTGGCCCATACCCAGATAGTCATTGCCACACCACACGGTGATATCTGTTTGCGTTCCATCAGGGCGCGTCCAGGTCGCGCTTGGGAACTGGCCCACCTTACGCTCGATATCAATAAAGGTGCGGTAGCGCCCCTCGTCATAAAGGCGTTGAAGGGCAGCATCAAGTTGGGCGTTGTGATCCAAGAAAGGCGTCCTTTTGTCTTATGCGGCTTATATGTTTCGAATGACCGCCTTTCCAAGTTCCAAATTGACGCGCCAAGCGCGTTGATCTGGGTCATCCAATACGGACGGGGCTACCGGGCGAATTTCATGAGCTTCATTGAGCTGTGCATCATCTTAAAGCCCGCTGCGTAACAAACCACTTCGTCGCCAGGCACAGGCGTGGCGATCAGGGTCGTTGCAGCCACTAGCGTTACTGCGGCCGCTGTGAACAGTGCCACGCCCTGAATCAGATCGCCGTTATCGTATACGAAGTCCCAGATTCGCCCTTTTAGATCGACAACTTTTACCTTGGGCATTGCGCGGATGGTTATATCAAAGCCCACTTCGCCATTGAAGACATGCGTCTTGCCTTTCCAAGAGATCTTTTTGGTAGAGATCGAACCAACAAGGGTTCCGTTGCTTTGAACCGTGAGCTTGATATCCCAGCTTGCGCCCGTCTTAGATCGTAAGCTCACGCCTTTGGTGCCGAACTTACCAACCTCAACACCCGCTAAAAAAGCGCCCGCCTCTTTCTCAACCGATGCCTTTGTGTTGCTGAGCGTCACACCTGATCCCATCAACAGGTTGCAGGTGGCGCCAATTGTTCCGCGCAGCTGGATTGTGATCTTCCACGCAACCGCGGGGCCATTGATGATGCGGGTAATAGGCCGCGTGGCGTTCAAATTGATTTCATAGGGTGGCGCGCAGACACGGACACCGGGCTTTTTGCCGCCTGCATCTGGGCTCTTTCTCACCAGCGCAGGGATTCCACAATCGGTGAGCGGCACGTTAAGCTTTGGGATCTTAAGCGTGACGCCCGCCATTATAAAATTGCCTTTGGACTTTACTTCCTTGGGATTAAGGGCTGCGATTTCGGTCCACAGCCCGCCGGCACCATATTGGGCGGTGGCAATACCCCAAAGCGTGTCCCCCTGCTTAACCGTATACGCCCCCCCGCCGACACTGCGCATTTTGAGCCCACAAGACACCATAGGCGTTGCGCGCCAAAAGCCCTTGGGTTGCGTATAGCTAAGCTTCACATCCACGTTTGCGCTTGGGTATTTCGATTTCAGCTTACTCTTAGTCGCCTTGAGAACCTTCACAAATTCCTGAGCGATCGGTTTGGGCGGGACACGCGACATCCCGCAAGCATCCGTCAGTTTATCGACCTTTTTGAGCAACGATCTAGCGTTTAACTCAGCTTCAAAAAGACCAACAATGGCAGCTTCCGTCTGCTTTTGCGCCTTCAAAAGATCCACCGCATACGCGCCTTGTGGCATGTGTCTCTCCCTTTAAGTCACCTCGGCACCTTACGGGCTCGCAGACGAAACTCAAATCCTTGCCCCGTCTTTGCCTCGTCTTTTCTCTGTCTTTTCCCTGTCTTTTCCCTGCCTTTGCGCCTTGCAGGACCGCAGGAATTGCCACAGGCTTTGGGCAAACGCAAAACAGGAACAGTGCCAATGACAAACCCCATCGTCGACCCCGTCCTCGCCCGTATTGATGCTGATATGGATGGCGCCGTAGACCGGCTGCTGGACCTGCTGCGTATCCCGTCCATCTCCACAGATCCTGCCTACAAGGCAGAGTGTGACCGTGCCGCAGATTGGCTTGTCTCAGACCTACAATCGCTGGGCTTTGAGGCCTCAAAGCGCGCAACACCCGGGCATCCAATGGTTGTGGGGCATATGGACGGCGATGGCCCGCATGTCCTGTTCTACGGCCACTACGATGTTCAGCCCGTGGATCCGCTGGGGCTGTGGGACCGCGATCCCTTTGACCCCGCGCTGGAAGACACTGCCAATGGCCGCGTGATCCGGGGGCGCGGCTCTTCCGACGACAAAGGCCAGCTAATGACTTTTGTTGAAGCGTGCCGCGCGTGGAAGGCCGTGCACGGCGCCCTGCCCTGCCGCATCACGATCTTCTTCGAGGGCGAAGAAGAATCCGGCTCCCCTTCCCTTGTCCCTTTCATGCAAGACAACGCTAAAGAACTGACCGCCGATATCGCGCTGATCTGTGACACCGGGCTTTTTGGAGATAAAACCCCCACTATTATCACCCAGCTGCGCGGGCTCTTGGGAGAGGAGCTGACCATCAAAGGCCCCTCCAAGGATCTGCACTCCGGCATGTATGGCGGCGCAGCGATGAACCCGATCCGCGTGCTGTCGCGGGTGCTGGCGTCCCTCCATGATCACACGGGCCGCATCACAATCCCCGGCTTCTATGACGGCGTCCCCGAACTCCCCGGTCAGGTCAAAGGCCAATGGGATGCGCTCGGCTTTGACGCCGCCAATTTCCTTGGCGAAGTTGGTCTGTCTGAACCTGCCGGCGAACAAGACCGAACCGCGCTCGAGATGATCTGGTCGCGCCCAACCTGCGAAATCAATGGCATCTGGGGCGGCTATACTGGCGATGGCTTTAAAACTGTCCTGCCCGCCGAAGCCCATGCAAAGATCTCATTCCGGCTGGTTGGCGATCAGGACCCCGATGCGATCCGCGCCAATTTCCGCAAAATGGTCGAAGACATGCTGCCCCCCGATTGCGAAGCATCATGGGAGGGCCACGGCAATTCCGCCGCCAGCCAAATGTCCATCGACCACCCCGCATTCGAGGCCGCCCGCGCCGCCTTGTCTCAGGAATGGCCTCAACCCGCCGCTTATGTCGGCTGCGGCGGCTCGATCCCCATCGCAGGGCATTTCAGAGAGGTGTTGGGCATGGACGCCATGCTTATCGGATTTGGCAAGGACGACGATCAAATCCACTCTCCCAATGAGAAATACGATCTGTCGAGCTTCCACAAAGGCACCCGCAGCTGGGCGCGGGTCTTGGCTGAGGTTAGTCAGTTATGACGGAAGAGCAACGCGCCGCCTATGCGCAATTTCAGGCCGAGATTGAGGAGGTTCGCAAAAGCGGTGCGCCCGTGTTCAGGCCTTGCAGTAAAAATAATACCTTCAAACACATCACAGCCAT
>CALKJA010000196.1 GCA_937995865.1 uncultured Paracoccaceae bacterium
GACGTCAGCATTGAGGACCTTTCGATTGATCTTTCGCACTTCATTCTCTGGTAGGCGCAATCTGCTTTAGTGCTCAATGTGCTGTAACAAATCTGTTACATAGACAGGCTATCGCCCCTCTTACTTTCAAGCCGCAGGCCCCATTAGCATGATCACCAAACTCACCGCTGAAGCCCTCGGAACAGCGCTTCTTTTGATCAGTGTGGTTGGTTCCGGGATCATGGCGCAATCCTTGACCTCGGATATTGCGCTGGCTTTGTTGGCCAACGCAGTGGCCACAGGCTGCATGCTTTATGTGATCATCACATGTCTTGGCCCTGTCTCGGGCGCACATTTCAATCCCGCTGTGACCGTTGCATTCTTAATCCGTGGAGAAATCGCGGCGCCGCTGGCCCTTGGTTTCGTTGCGGTACAGATCGCTGGTGGGCTTGTCGGGGTGTGGATCGCTCATGCAATGTTTGATCTGCCGCTTTTGCAAATCTCTACCACTGCACGTAGCGGGGCCAATCTTTGGGTGTCCGAGGCTGTTGCCACCTTCGGTCTACTCTTTGTGATCTTTGGCGGGCTTCGCAGCCGCCCCGACGCCGTTCCGATGCTTGTGGCAATCTACATCACAGGCGCCTACTGGTTCACAAGTTCAACCAGCTTTGCCAATCCAGCCGTCACCATCGCTCGCGGATTCTCAGATACCTTTGCAGGTATAGACCCAACGCATGCCCCAGCTTTCATAATCGTTCAAATTGCCACTGCCGTCATCGCAACTTTTGCGCTTTGGCAGCTCTATCGCGACTAAGCCGCCGCTCGTTGCAGGTAAACTTCGTGAAAGGCATTGGGCTGGGTCCCGCTTCGGCAGCGCCACAGGTGCCGCAACCGATGTCTAAATTAAGATTAGACACGTTTCAACGGAGTGAGGTCACCCAAAGGATCGTCGCATCCTCAGATGAAACTGAAACCACATTATGCCCCATTGTTGCGTCGTAATACGCACTGTCGCCGCGGCGCATTTCAACAGGCTCATAGAATTCCGTGTAAAGCCGGACCACGCCAGTCAAAACGTATAAAAACTCTTCGCCGTCATGGCTCACCCAGCCGTCAAATTCTTCGACCGTGCGTGCACGGACTTGCGCGCGATAAGGTAACATCTGTTTTTTCGTCAAAGAGCCAGCCAGAATCTCATGCTCATACGTGGTTGTCGCGTGGCTCAGCCCCTTGCCGTTTTCAGTGACGGACATGCGCCCATTTACCTGCCCTTTCACGGGCGGTGTAAAGAGTTGTGGTACAGAAATCTCAAGACCCACAGCCAGCTTCTTGAGCGCGTCATATGTGGGCGACATCTGCCCATTCTCAATTTTCGACAAGGTTGAGCGCGCAAGCCCAGCCTGCTGTGCGGCTTGCTCTAACGTCCATTCGCGCGCCTTGCGCAGTTCGCGCACGCGATGCCCCAAGTCAACGGGTTGGACCGTCTCTGACTCCCCCGTCGCTCTGGCAATACGGATCAGGCTGGTCGGGTCATTGCTAGTGTCTTCAATCATGGAACAGTCATAAGACCACCTGCACGCGCTTGCAATATGAGCCACCCCCATGCCCGCAATGCACGCCGCCGGTGCCTTAGGGGCGCAGCGCTTTGCAAGTTACTCTGTCTAGGTTCGTTGCAACCCATCATACTCAAAACATCCGCTCACGGAATTCTCACGCCCGCCAACCTTGCAAATGCCTGCCGTTAGGATCAAACGACACCTATGGTAAAACTTGATATTCTCTCCGATCCGATTTGCCCGTGGTGCTATATCGGCAAAACGCAGCTGGACCGCGCCTTGCATGAAGTCCCTGGTCACCCGTTTGTCATTGAATGGCACCCTTTTCAGCTGAACCCGGACATGCCGCGTGAAGGGATGGACCGGGCGGAATATCTGCAGCGAAAATTTGGTGGCAAAGAGCAAGCGGTCAAGGTTTATGGCCAGATCCAACGCCACGCGGACGATATCGGGCTCATGGCCAATCTGGGCGATATCAAACGTACGCCCAACACGGTTGATGCGCACCGTCTCATTCATTGGGCTGGGATTGAAGCGCGCCAAGGTCCGGTGGTGGACGCTCTTTTCAAAGCGTATTTTGTAGACGGTCGTGACATTGGTGACGCCGAGGTGCTGTCGGATATTGCTGATGGTGCGGGGCTTGACGCAGCGCTTGTGCAAAAGCTGCTTGCGACAGATGAAGATACCAAAATGGTCCAGGAACGCGATATTCACAGCCGTGAAATGGGTGTGACGTCAGTGCCTACCTTTATCGTGGCCCAAAAACATGCGGTTCCGGGCGCACAAACGCCTGATCTTTGGGTGCAGGTCATCAAAGAGCTGATGGCCCAAGAGGAAAGCTCAGACAGCGCATGACCCGCGCCACACCCACACGGGCATTGCCTACGCCTGAACTGATTGCGCTGCTGGCAATGCTTGCAGCAACTGTTGCGTTCTCGATAGATTCCATGTTGCCCGCCTTGCCTGAGATCGGCCGTGAGTTCACGCCGGATAATCTTAACAACGCGCAGCTCATTGTAACGTCATTTGTGCTGGGTCTTGGGGTTGGAACCTTCTTTACCGGGCCACTCTCCGATGCTTTCGGGCGTCGGCCTGTCATCTTTGCAGGTATGGCGCTTTACATCTTAGCCTCGATCTTTGCCTATTTTGCGCAAAGCCTTGAGTGGGTTTTGATCGCGCGCGCCGTGCAGGGCCTTGGAGCTGCTGGTCCTCGTGTCGTGGCCATGGCGATTGTGCGCGATCTTTATGCGGGCCGGGAAATGGCGCGCATTATGTCATTTATGATGATGGTATTTGTACTTGTCCCAGCCATCGCGCCCAGTATGGGGGCAGGTCTTATTGCTTTGGCAGGGTGGCGCAGCATCTTTTTGGTGTTCGTGATCTTTAGTGTGGCTGGCAGCGCGTGGCTTTACCTGCGCCAGCCCGAAAGCCTACCGATTGAAGAACGCCACCCCTTCGCTGTTCCGCATATTTGGGCGGCACTCAAAGAGATCGCGCAGCATCCTATGGTGCGGCTTTCGATCCTTGTGCAAACGTTGTCCATGGGAATGCTGTTCGGAGCAATTAGCACCTCCCAACAGATCTTTGATATTACTTTTGATCAAGGTGCCCATTTTCATCTGTGGTTTGGCGGTATCGCCATTTTCTCTGGCTCTGCGTCGGTCCTGAACGCTGCCCTGGTGGTTCGGCTTGGCATGCGCAAGATGGTCCAAGGAATGCTCACCGCTCAGGCGGTTCTTTCCGGCGCAATGATCTGTGTATGGTTGGCGGATTTCCCACAAGAGATCGCCTTTGCCGCGTTTCTGATTTGGACAGCCTCAATCTTCTTTCAAGCCGGACTGACAATCGGAAACCTCAACGCGCTCGCGATGGAGCCAATGGGCCATATTGCAGGGGTCGCAGCCTCTGCGATCAGCGGCTTTGCCACCGTGTTTGCAGTGGTGGTCGCCGTGCCGGCGGGTTTGGCTTTTGATGGCACGCCCCTTCCGCTCGCCATTGGAACCTTTTTAGCGGCAGTGATCGCTGTGGCTTTGGTTCATAAGATGCGCAAGCTAGAGCGTCCTGCGCAAGCCGCTACGGGGCCGTCTTCTTCGCCTTAAACGCACCGGCCTTTTCAGCCAAATCACGGGCGATCGCAAATGCGCCGCGGATTTTGTCAGAACCTTTTGCCCAATCACGCTTCACAACGATTTTGTTGTCTTTGACTTTGGCAAGGCCACGCTGGTCATCGATGAACTCAACCAACCCTTGGGGTGATGCGAATTTATCATTGTGAAATTGGATCGTCGCACCTTTTGGT
>CALKJA010000197.1 GCA_937995865.1 uncultured Paracoccaceae bacterium
TTCAGATAATCCAACGCGTAGATGGATCCCGCATCGGCATCTAAATGCGTGCGGCCTTCGCGCCAGTCAGAAAGCGGCATGTAATTATCGATTCCGATAAAATCGATGTTCGGATCTGCCCAGAGAGAATCAAGGTGATAATAAACATCGCCAGAGCCATCTTGCGGATGATAGCCAAAATACTCCGACCAATCAGCCGCGTAGCTAATCTCGCAGTCAGTTCCGAGAATTGCACGGCAATCCGCGGCCAAAACTTGCAACGCGGTTACTGCTGGAAAGCTATTGTTCGCGCCACGGACCTGAGTAAGCCCCCTCATCTCAGACCCTATGCAAAAAGTCGAAACGCCGCCTGCGGCGGCGCATAAGTGCGCATAGTGTAGGATAAAACGTCGATACCCAAAGTCTGAGCCAGAGTAGCTAACGGTAGTACCGTCGACTGTGAAGTCCCCCGGTTGGGCCCCCCCCATGAAGGCGGTCACTTCCATTTCAGCCGCAACAGTACCGTCCGATGTTCCATCCACCCCCGGCGCCAGTGCCGTCGTGATGCGCCCCCGCCAAGGGAGCGTTGGCTGATCGCTATTGCCGGAATATGGATCCAGCAAGGCATTGCCGTCAGTTTGGCTCATCAAAATGAACGGATAGAACATGACGTCTTGGCCTGCCTCCACTAGTGCAGAAATTGCCTCAACCACGGACGCATCCGTCGGTGTGCCGCCATAAAGCGGGGTGTCACCGCTATCCAAAGGAACTTGCTGAGCGGAAGCACGATCAATGCCACTGACCCGCCAGGGCATCATTTCAGGATCGGCATTATACCGTTCAACGCGCGGGGTGAGCGTGCAGTCACCACAGCGTAAATCATCGCCGAACCACGAAACGATCAATGATGTGGCCCTGCAATCAGGCAACTGCGCGCCAAGCACATCAACAGACACCGAAAAGTCGCTTTCGCCGCTTGCTGTATTCATATTGGCTGCTTGCACATCGCCAAAACCATTGTCGAAAAAAACTGGCGTCGTGGCCAAAGCGTATTCACCACTACCTGGCATCATTGCTACCGCCTGAACCGCGCTCGCCATGTCTTCTGGCGCGCTAAGTTCGACATTTTGGGCGGGCCGCGTTACTTCAAAGCTGAATTGTGGGACACGGTTCCCGAATTGCTCTAGCTGCAGGTCTTCTAAAACGACATAGGCGATCCCACGAAATGCCGGAGTAACATCGGCGCCTTGTACCGCAGCGATCTTGGCATCTGGTTCTTGGTCGTCAGTTCCATGATAGGTCCGCATGTTCAGCGTAGAAGGGTCTATTTCTTCGCCATCTGCCCATACACGCCCAACATGACTAATCGTGCCTTCACACAAAGCAATCGCAAGCGAGATCGAATAGGAAAACGATGTGGTTGCTGGTTGGGAGGGCGCGCCCTTTCCGCCTCCACTGCGTATACTTGTTTCAAGAAAGTCAGTGGCCCAGATCACCTGCCCGCCCACGCGCACCCGGCCATAAATCTGGCCGATTGGCGCGCCCTCGCTGGCACCTGTCAGGCGAAACCTATCTATGCGACCAGTCTCAACCGCTTGTGCGCCACTACCAAGCAACTTTTGATCAATGACACGGCCCAAAGTTGCGCCTGCCGCGCGGCCCAGAGCCACTGAAGAGACCCCAAGCAGCGAACCACCAGACAGACCACCGGCTGCCGCGCCTGCGGCTGAAAGAAGAAGAGTCGCCATTGGGCCACCTCATTTAAGGAAATTCGAAACAGGCAACGATACGTTTACGCCACGGCGTACCAAGCGGGCTTTCGACAACGCCGTGGCGTGTATAGGCGTGAATGAAACGCGGATTTTCCGCATCAGAGTAGATGCCCAAATGCTTGGCGACGGCGCCACTCCGCATCCGAAAGAGCAGCACATCGCCCAGGATGGGCGCACGGGTCACTTCATTTAAATATTTGCGCGCTGCGTGCCACAGCTCTTCTTGCTGGCCAGCCTCGGACCAATCCGAAGTGTAAGCCGGAACAACTGCAGGCTCTGCACCTGCAACCTCTTTCCAGACGCCTCGGATAAGACCAAGACAATCGGTTCCGGCACCTTTGCACGCTGTTTGATGCAGGTACGGTGTACCTATCCAAGCCCGCGCTGCCGAGACTACATCCGGGCGCATTAACTTAGCGCCCCGCCGTCATTTGTGTTGGAGTCCTTCGGATATGCCGCCAGCCAATCTTCGCCCGGAATGAAGGGAAAACCACGGAAATTAGAGATGTTGTTGAACTTCAGGGCGCATGTTTCGGAACGCTTATCGCACCCGGCCTCAAGCCGTATGAGATCACCGGTTGTGAGATCGCCTCGCAAGGCTTGCCACAACTCTATTTCACGTGTTCCGTTCTTTTCGCGATCCCATTTGATCACACCAGTGCGCCCGGCAGCAGGGCCGCTCAGAACCTCAAGCCGTCCACGTTCAAAGAAATCTTCAGCAAAGCCTGGAAGCGCCTCGAAAGCAAGAACACGACGTTCATCGATAATCTCAACCGCAATCTCGGTTGCATAGCCGGCAACCGTCAAATCAAAACCGCAACTTCCATCACCCAGAACGGCTGAGCAGTCTTTGTTGTAGGTTCGCCCCTGTGGCTGGTTAAGAGCTTCAGTCAAGCCCCGCAGCTCTGCGTCAAAGGCACCATCGCCGCGGCGCACCTCGCCAATTGTACCTTTAAACAAGATTTTACGCTGTTCAGGGACCGCCCAGTTCACTTGCCATGCAGTGACAACAGCGCCATCGTAAACTCCTGCGCTGATATCGGCCTCTGTTATGCGTTCATCGCTCAGCGCTCCCATTGCTTCTGTATTGTCGATAGATAAACCCGACGTTTGAACCAATGCACGCCCGGTTAGGCCGCCATTGGCATCAAAAGTCACCCCATCGAAAGAGAGCATTTCATCGTGATCTGTGAACCCAAATTGCACGCCATCGCGGCGTTCAAGCAACCACGCTCGCGCAACGGTTGTCAGCCCGCCCCGGAGATGATCGTGCAGAGCGTCTATGTCCCCACTCATACCCGCACCTCAACAACTGGTACTGATGGCGCATCGCCTGCATGAAAGGCGGCAACCGATGTTTGGATCGTCGGAGTATCAAAACGCACAGGAACATCGAATTCAAAGCCTGCAGTGATCTCAGCGCCAACATCGGGCGCATGTTCAAAGGTCACAAGTCCTGTGCTGGTATCAACGAAGTAGTCCACCCCCTCGATACGTGGCTCTTCGGCAACGCCAATGCGGATCGTACCGGACACTGGCTTTTGGATCGGACGCGCATAGGTGTGCGGACCGGAGCGATAGGTCTTGAGCAAAGGGAATTCCGTTTTTACCCCATCTCCGTCCCCGATCTGCTGGTCATTGAAAGCGATGTCGCGGCTTGATTGGACAGATCGGAAATCTGACCAGTCCTTCCAACGAAACCCGTAAAGCTGCCCCTGTCTTGCCTCAAAGAAGGCAAGCAGATCTTCGATGTCATCAAGCGACCGCATTGCAACCCCGGCGTCGTAGCGCCGACGCGAATGCGCCCACGGCGTGTTGCGTTCTTCAAATCCGTTGGCAAGGGTCACAATTTCCGTGCGCCGCTCCGGCCCGCCGCTTGATCCAAAACTTAGAGAAGTGGGGAATCTTACCTCATGAAACATGGCTTAACCTCCTCATGCGTTGCGTTGACCGCGGGCCAAAGCACGGTTGACCGATGCCGCGATCTGCGCCTGACTGCGTTGGAAACCCTGCACGTCGGGTGTGCTTATGTTGATCGTGACATTATTGGGTGATCCGCCACCTGCACGGACCCCAAGCGATCCATCAGCGCTACGCGCGAGGGGCATAATCGCTTCTGGACCAGCCTCACCCATCAGCCCGGTTCCACCCCGCATCGGAAAGGCCGTCGCGTGTGAGATGACCCCACCCTTGGCAAAGGGCATCACACGTCCTTGAGTGAAAGCACCGCCATCAGCAAAAGTGTTCGAGCCTAAAAGCCCGCCGATACCATTGGCCACCGCGCCGGCAAATCCATCCGTAACCGGCGCAATCGCTGCGTTATAGGCGGTTGTGATCAAAGACTGCGCTAAGGCATTCATTGCCTCACTCAGTTCCATACCTTTGAACAGGACGCCGTCGAAAGCCCGCTTGAGTCCGGTGCTGAGCCCTTTTTCAAGGGTACTCACATCGGTATTGATCGAAGCGAGCGAGACTTGCGCGCGAGCGATCTCGGACGTGAAGGCCTGCGTCATCGCGCGTGCACCGTCCATCGTGCTCTCAAGAGCTTCAAAATCTCCGTCCAGATCATCAAAATCAGCCATCATTCTGGTCCTTAATATTGTCTGGAAAACGCGCCATCAGATCGCCTAATGCGTCACGGCCAATGGCACGCGCAGTTACCGGCCCTGCCATGAGCCAAAGCTCTGCCGGGGTAAGTTGCCATAGCTCGTCTGGCTTTAGCCGGAATCGAGTGATCCCAAGCTGGGCCAGCGCTTCCCAATCGAAACCGCTCATCGCTCAAAAGGGGCAAATGCCCCAACAAGAAGCTGTGCGGCAACGCGGGCTGCTTCGGTGACGCCACCTTCAAATTCAGCATGAACAAGGTCGCGGCGGGTGCCGTTCCAGCCGCCGCCCCGCAACCCTGCACCAAGGATACTAAGCACGTCGCGTGCCTTGTATTGCCCCGTATCAAACCGCCCGATCAGAGCGACTAAGCTGTCTTCGCCCAAAGCGTCTTCAAGCTCCGCAAGTGCCCCAAGGGTCAGCTTACATACATGCCGCGCCCCATTGAGCGTGATCGCGACCTCGCCTGCATAGGGATTGGCCATGACCTAAAGTGCCACAAAGGAAAGCGCACCGGCCGATGCAAGCGACAGCTCATAGGTTGCCTCGCCGTTGTGGGAGCCCGCATATTCAATACTTGAGACCTGAAATGCCCCTTCAATCACCGCAAAATCCGGAATGATGATCTGACAATCTGGGTTCTCGCCATCAAAAAAGACTTCGCGCATCCTTGCATCTGTATCTTCATCTTTGAAAACGCCCGAGCCGCTGATCGAAGCGGTTTTCACTCCTGCACCGCCTAGTAGTTCGCGCCAACCACCTGCGCTTTCAAGACTCGTCACATCAACAGTTTCAGCGTTGAAACTGATCCGCGTTGCCCGCAGACCTGCCACAGTTGTAAACAGACCCGTGCCATTCATATCAACCTTAACAAGAAGGTCCTTACCGTTTTGAGCAGCCATCGCTCGCACTCCATTCATATAGGGAATTCAATTTGTTAGGCTTCAAAGCCCGTCGACGCTTGCTCGAAAGGTCAGGTCAATCCGGCGCACATCATCATTTCCGGTTCGAGCGGCTTTCGCTTTAATGAACCAAAGCCCAACCAGTGTGCCCCGAGAAAGCGTTAAGTCCGCATCTACAAGCGCATCACTCACCGCAGCGGCCGCGTCTTTGGCAGATTGAAATCCGCTCGCATCCGCGATGACCGAGACCACAAAATCATGCTGTGCTCCCCCTCCGGTTTTCGATGACGCATCTTTGGCGTCCTCCGGACCGATTGAAACGTACAGCGCAGGTAACGCACCGATCGGCAACGCATCGTAGATATCGGAGCCAACCAAAGACGTCAGCGCTATATCTGTAGCCAAGCGTTGATAGACCGCCGTTTGGAGCCCGCTGGAACCTGCGTAACTCATGTCACAACCTCCTCCACTGTGGTGCAAGATAGGTACCTGCCGTCAAAGTCCGCTTCCGCTACGGCGAGAATAGTGAATACTCGGTCGCCAATTGTGAAACGCTGATCCGCTTTGGGCCGCGACGACGCACCATACGGTGCTGCACGAACAATCACGCGGTAGCCAGAGCGCGACAGCGTTGCAAAGTCTTCACCCGCCTCGCGCCCCGTGCCGGCCTTTAGCTCTGCCCATAGGGTACCAAGCGGCGTCCACACATCGCTGAACCCACCGGCACCATCAGGCGTGCGAACACGCCCTTCCAAAACTATCTTTCGATTGAGACGCGGATACATCAGCTCCGCCCCCCACCTGCCAACAGACGGACGGTCTTGTAACGTTCGATCAACACGGCAACGCCATATGGCATCGCACCGTCACTCAGCCCCATATCGCTACGGCGCTCATAGTAATGCGCAGCGAGTAGAAAAACCGCTTGGGCAAGATCGGCGGGCAGATCCCCGAAACCTTCTGCAAAGCCCGCCGCAAAGGCGATCTCAACCTCGCCGTTTGTCGGAATACTTGGCAAAGACTGGCCCAAAG
>CALKJA010000198.1 GCA_937995865.1 uncultured Paracoccaceae bacterium
GCCCGGATTGGCAGTACCCGCATTGTGCCACTTGATGTGCAACCCATGCAGCCTGAACAGCGTGGAGAGTTTCTGGCGTGCCAAGGCCTTCGATCGTGGTGATGTTTGCGCCTTCAAGATCGCCCACGGCCAACTGGCAGGATCGTTCCGCAACACCGTCAATATGAACAGTGCACGCCCCACATTGCGCAACGCCACATCCATATTTTGTACCAGTTAAGCCAAGCTCATCACGAAGCGCCCATAGGAGCGGCATTTGCGAATCAACGTCGACCTCCCGCTTTGCTCCATTCACAATCAGTTGCATTGTTCTGCTCTTTGTATGGCCTAGCCTCGGTCACTATGAATAAACTGAACTGCAGGGTTTACAAACCCGTGAATAGCGACAATCCTCTAACAATTCGCGCCAAGTGCTGAGGAAACGCGATGACAACCGCCCCAACACGATACAGACCCCGGAAATTCTTAGACTATGTCGCAACAGAGCTTGGCATGGCTGTCCCGCAGTTGATGCTTGCCAGCGGTTTGCCGCGCCCGCTGTGTAGTGATCCCAATCCAACGCTAAGTGCGGCTCAGTTCTTTACCGTTTGGGAAACCGCAGACAGGCTGGTTCCCGGCGGGATCACAGTGGATCAGGCGCGAATGGCTGTGAGGCGCTCCATTTCTCCGCAAACTTACGCCTTTTCCGCCAGCCCCAACGTTCAAACCGGGTTTGAAAGGCTGGCAATTTTCAAACCTCTTACGGGACCCATCGCACTTTATCTAAGCCGGGACGCAGATACCCTTAAGATCACGGTGGACAGCCCCGATCCGACTGCGCCTTTCCCCGCGCGGATCTATGGCGTTGAGATTGTCCACCTGATTGAACTCATGCGCATGGCAACGCTGCATCGGATTGTCCCTTTGGCGGTGTCTTTTCCATCCACAAATGACAGGTTGGATGATGTCAGCGCGTTTGCGGGATGCAAAGTTGATGTCGGGGTGGAATTGTCGATTACCCTATCCGCCGAAGACGCGGACCGCCCACTTCATTCCGCCAACAAGGATCAGTGGGAGGCATTTGAACCGCTGTTGCGTGGGGAACTGGCGGCGCTCAATCGCTGCCAAACCCATGCGGATCGGACCCGCGCTGCCCTGTTTGAGCTGATGCCCGCCGGGCGGGCTTCGATTGAAGATGTTGCCGCGCGGTTGGGGCTATCCAAACGGTCCCTACAACGGCATTTGAGCCAAGAATCCAGTAGCTTTGGCACGGTGCTTCAATCCGTACGTCAGGATTTGGCAACGCATTACCTTACCGAAGATGACCTGCGGATCGAAGAGATTTCACATCTTCTTGCGTTTCGGGATCCAAACAGCTTTTACCGCGCATTCCAAAGCTGGACCGGCATGACCCCCAAAAGCGCCCGCGCCGCAAGCCGACGGTCTTGAAGCGCGGCGCAGGATGGCGATCAGCCGCGCGGCAACGTCATTTGTGGATCGAACGGCGGCTCAGAAAGCGGTGTGATCGCATAAGACACGCCACATATATCCACGGTCATTTCGCCATCCAAGTCCGGGTCCACAAAGGCAATCGCAAGGTTCTTATCCACGCGATACCCCCACGCGCCGCTGGTCACTGTGCCAACAACCCGCCCGCCATGCTCAACAGATGCTCCGGGATGCGCGGGATGCGTGTCGCAAGAAACCTCCATCAGCATCATCTTACGGGATGGCCCGTTTTTCTGACGCGCCTCCAAGGCGTCTTTGCCAATGAAATCCTTGGTCATCGTAACAAAGCGATCCAAGCCGGTCTCAAAGGGATCAAATTCGGTGATTAGATCCGCTTTCCAGTGGAAGAACCCTTTTTCCAAACGCATCGATTCCACCAAACGCGCACCAAAAGGCGCCATGCCATAAGGCTCACCTGATTGGTTCAACACCTTGTAGGCAGCATAGAGTGACGGCATGGGAACATGGATCTCATATGCCAGCTCACCCGAAAAGCTCACGGCCATCACAGTGGCGGGTGCATAGCCAATGTTTGCTTCACGCACAGACAACCATGGGAACGCGGCTTTGCTCCAATCCCCACGGGATGCCGCACTAAGAATGTCTCGTGCTTTTGGGCCTGCGAGCAAAAGGATGCCATGCGTATCCGTCAAAAGGCGCATTTGCACGTCTTCGCCATCGCCGATATGGGCCGCAAGCCAATCCCAATCATGACGGGTCGAGGCCGCAGCTGAGCCATACCAAACACGTCCGCCGGGCAGGCGCGCGATCGTAGCCTCGCCCTTAACCATGCCATGATGATTGAGAAGATACCCCAAACCAACGCGGCCTTCTTTCTTGGGCACCCGCCCACAGATCATCCGGTCAAGGAATGTGTCCACATCTGCACCCGTCAGCTCAATGCGGTTAAACCCGTTGACCTCAGCAATACCCGCCCCCGCGCTAAGCGTGGTTTGGGCCTCTTTCATAAGTGCGTGCACTTCTGAAAAGCCAAATGTGTGAGATTCCTCAAAATCTGCGGAGGGCTTAAAGTAGTCAACCCGCTCCCAGCCATCAACCACGGTAAACTCTGCGCCTTGGGCCTCCCAAATCGGCGTAAGCGGCGTGGTTTTCGCGTCCCGCCCGGCGGGGCGCTGCTCGTGCGGGAAATGGAACCGGAATTCGTTTTGGTAGTCTTCGATCGCCTTCAGCGCGGTCAGCTCCTGATTGGCATGATTACCAAAGCGGCGTGGATCGATAACCCATGTGTCATAGCACGCTTCGCCATGTACGATTTGCTGCGCCAAAAGCCAGCCGTGACCCCCGCCTTCGCCCACACCCGCGCGCAGACCAATGATGCAAAACGCGTTGCGCTTTCCAGGGATCGGACCAACCAACGGTGCGCCGTCAATGGTATAGGTGA
Organism: uncultured Paracoccaceae bacterium; assembly: GCA_937995865.1. Taxonomy (GTDB): domain Bacteria; phylum Pseudomonadota; class Alphaproteobacteria; order Rhodobacterales; family Rhodobacteraceae; genus Shimia_B. Next base: position 2,891 of record CALKJA010000198.1, read on the forward strand.
TCGGACCATTTACGATGTTCTTGATGCCGACCTCCATCAGCGCAGGCATCCGCTCAAACGCACCTTCGAGCACGTCAGTAATTCGATCCAGATCATCTGGACACAGGTCATTAGCAAATTTCGGATCGATGCCGTCCATGCCCCATGTCCGGCAGCCCTGCTCATAGAAGCCGATTAGAAGCCCGTTCTTCTCTTGGCGGGAGTAATAGTCAGAGATCGGGCAGCGCAGGAGCGGCATACGGTGGCCGGCTTCTATGATGCCGGGGATGTCCTCGGTGACGAAATACTGGTGCTCCATTGACGCGACGGGGTGCTCCACACCCATCATCGCACCCACCTCGTTCACACGGTATCCGCAGGCGTTGACCACAATCTCGGCATGGACTGTGCCTTTGGGTGTCTCCACCATCCAGCTGTCATCTTTGAGTTGGGTAAGCGATGTGACCGGCGTGTAGCGATGCACCTCAGCGCCCGCCAAACGCGCCCGCCGCGCAAGCGCCTGACACAGCTGAGCCGGGTCGATATCCCCGTCCTGTCCGTCCCAAAGACCACCCACCAGATTGTCAGTGCTGATCAGAGGGTGCCGCCGTTTGCACTCGGTAGCATCAATGACTTCAAACTCTACACCCATACCCCGCGCCATTGAGGCAAAATGCCGATACGCTTCCATCTGTGCGTCTGTATTAGCCAGCCGGATACCTCCGTCACCGTGGTGATACCCCACGGGATAGTCGGGATCATCGCGCAGCTCTTTGTACAGCTTGATGGAGTGGCTCTTAAGGCCGACCATCGTCTGGCCCATCCCAAAATTCGTCACCTGCGCGGCCGAATGCCATGTTGTTCCGCTGGTTAACTCGTCGCGCTCCAGCAACATGACATCGCTGCATCCTTCCTGTGTGAGATGGTAAAGGGTGGAACATCCGGCGATGCCGCCGCCGATAACAACAACCTTGGCTGATTTGCGCATGATGGGAGCCTCCTTTTATGCGATGATCACAGCAGGAAACTGCCCGTTGGGCAATCAGGCCAAGCGACTACAAATCATTGATTTCGATTTACTGAAGAATGCTCAAACCGCCTTCCAGAAACGGCAGCCGTGCGTCTGCTTGCTCAAGGATACGCTGGTTTAGACAGGTGCGAATATCTTCTGCCATGCGCTCTGGCAGCGTGCCCAAAGCGCCCGCGCGGGCGTGCAGCGCTAACCGGCGCGAGAACGCAGGCACAGGGAGCGGATATGGCTCCAAAAGCTCACCCGCGCGCGGGGTGCCCAGAAACGCAAGTGCGGTCGTGATCGCCCAACCGCCCAGCTCAGCCGTCATCGCGAACATGGCTTGATTGGTCGAAAACTCAAACCCCCGGTTTGGCTGTGCACCGGAACGGCGGAGCTGGGCTTCGATTTGGCGGCCAATTTGCAGGTCACTCGCATAGCGCACAAGCGGCCCGGATTGGCCCGCGCCGGGAGCAGCAACCATGATAAACGGATCGCGCAGGATCGGGTGTTGCTCCACCCAATCCGCCTCGGCCACGGTATCCACTGCCAGCATCAAATCCACAGTTCGCGCGCTCAACGCATCCAAATTCTCATGACTCGCGCCACTTGTCAGAGAGAACGCCACATTCGGAAACGCTTTGACCAACTGCAAGAGCCACGGCGCAGTCACAGTTGCATCCAACTCTTCAATCGACGCGATGCGTACGGCCATTGGTGGGGTTTGATCGGCATCAAGCAGCCGCGCCTTGGCGGCGGTCACATCATCCAAAAGCTGGCGGGCAGGCTCAAGAAACAACTCACCCGCGCGGGTTAAGCGAAACTGCCGCGCCGTGCGCTCAATCAATTTTGCGCCAAGCGATGATTCTAAGCCGCTTAACTGTTGCGAAACCGTTGACGGCGAAAGGCCCAAACGATGGCCTGCCCGGGTGACGGATTTCGCCTCAACCACTGCTACAAAGACCTGAGCCGCACGAAAGGTGAAAGGGGGTCCATTATTTTCCATCTTGCAATCATGGTTTCGGTTTTTCCGCAGCTTGTCCAGCGCGCTTGATTGAAACCGTCTTTGCGGGTCCCATTCAGGGATGAGCAGACGCACAACAGGTGGCCGCAAGGCCCGACTCGCCCAGCGCGCCGCCCCACCCGCACTTAACCCCGCGCCAAAGGGCCAGCGAGGCGGGCAATATCAACCGCTGACCGAAGCGGAGATCAAAGCGATCTATTCCACTGCCCTGCGGCTGCTGTCCGGGCTGGGCTTAGGAGAAGTGCCACCGCGCTTGATGGCCGATCTGATCCGAGCAGGCGCAGATGATCGCGGCGATGGCAGGGTGCGCTTTGCGCCCGCATTGGTAGAAGACGCCATTGCGGGCGCTGCTAAACGATTTCCGCTGCATGGCCGCGATCCTGATCGCACGATTGAGGTGGGCGGTGACGCTGTGCATTTCGGGACCGGCGGTGCAGCTGTTCAAACGCTTGATCTGGATAGCGGGGTTTATCGCCCCTCCACGCTTAGGGACCTGCATAATTTTACCCGCCTTCAAGACACCCTTGAAAATGTCAGCTGGTTCACCCGGTGCTGCGTAGCAACTGACGTACCAGAGATCCGGGATTTAGATATCAACACAGCTTATGCGCTGATGAAGAACACAACAAAACCTGTCGCGACGTCCTTTACTCTGGCTGAAACAGTGGCGCCGATTGTGCATCTTTTTGACATCGCTGCAGGAGGAGACGGCGCATTTTCCAAACGCCCCTTTGTAAAGGCGCATATCAGCCCGATCATCTCACCCATGCGGTTTGGAGAGGATGCGGTAGAGGTGCTTTACGAATGCATCGCATACAATATCCCCGTTTCCAACATCACCGCAGCCCAATCCGGCGCAACAGCGCCTGCGACACTTGCCGGGTTTCTGGCACAATCCCTTGCGGAAACGTTGGCGTCGCTTGTGATGGTACACGCGATCAAACCGGGCTTCCCAATGGTGTTCTCAAACTGGCCGTTGGTCATTGATCTGCGAACCGGCGCTTTTGCCGGTGGCGGAGGGGAAATCGCGGTGCTCAATGCCGCTTCTGCACAGGTATCCAACTGGCTGGGTCTACCTTCAGGGGTTGCATGCTCTATGACAGACGCCAAAGCCATCGACGCACAATATGGGGCGGAAAAGGCTTTAACCGCGCTGGCTGCGGGGCTTGGTGGCGGCAATCTGATTTATGAAAGCTCGGGGATGACCGCCTCTCTTTTGGGGGCGTCGTTCGAGGCGTTTGTGTTGGACGATGAAATGATCGGGAGCGTCTATCGCACCATGCGTGGAATTGAGGTCTCCGAAGAAACGCTCGGCTATGAAGCGATTTGCGGCGCGGTTCTGGGAGAGGGGCACTTCCTTGGGACCGATCAAACGCTTGCAGCGATGGAGCGCGACTATCTGTATCCCAAACTGGCGGACCGCAACACACCTCGTGGTTGGGAGGAAGACGGCGCTAAGACCGCATGGGAGCGTGCAAATACCGAAGCGCGGCGTGTGCTTGCGGAACACACGCCAGATTATTTGACACCTGCACAAGATGCAGTCATCCGCGCGGCGTTCAAAATTCTAAGCTAGCGGTCTGGGCAAAGCTGAGCCGAAACCCTTGGGGCCCATACACCACTAATGAAAACGCCCCGCACAAAAGGCGGGGCGTTCTGTTGGCTCTTAAGAAGAGCAGGTAAAGCTTACGCCATCCACCAACGCTCGGCGAGACGGGAGCTGTCCATCTGCCAAAGGTTGCCGATCACGCCAGAGTTCGCGAGCTTGGAAGAATGCGCGTCCACGTAGTTCGCGTACATCGGCACGATTGTGCCGCCTTCTTCGGACATGATGCTCTGCATTTCGGTGTAGATTTCCGCTCGCTTGGCTGTGTCCAGCTCGGCGCGGCCATCTAGCAGCAGCGATTGGAAGGTCTCGTTTTCCCATGACGTATCGTTCCAAGGCACACCAGATTCATAGGCAGTGGAGAACATCCAGTCTTCTGTCGCACGGCCAGACCAGTAGCAGGCACACCAAGGCTTTTTGAGCCAAACATTCGACCAGTAGCCATCAGACGGCTCTTGAACCACTTCGATGCTGATCCCGGCTTCGACGGCGGACGCCTGATACAATTGCGCTGCGTCAACCGCACCCGAGAAGGCCGCGTCTGAGGCGGACAGCTGTACGGACACATCCGACAGGCCAGCGTCAGCGAGGATCTTCTTCGCCATGTCTGGATCATAGTCATTTTGCGGCAGATCGGCTGCGTAGTATTGGTTCGCCGGACCGATTGGATGGTCATTACCGACAGCACCGTGGCCAAGAAGGATCTTGTCAACCATTTCCTGACGGTTGATTGCATGCTTAAGAGCTTTGCGCACAGCCATCTGATCAAATGGTGCAACATTTGTGAGCATCGGGAATGTGTAGTGCTGGTTTCCCGTCACCTCAAAGATGGTGATGTTTGGGTTCGCGCGCATCAATGGCTCGGTCTTAAAGTCAACGCGGTTGGCGGCGTCGATCTGACCGGTCATAAGGGCGTTCATACGCGCGGAGGCGTCATTGATTGCCACGAATTCGATGCTGTCAAACCAACCTGCTTCGCCATCTTTGTAGTGGCTGTCCACGCGCGTCACCACGGTGCGGACACCAGGTTCGAATGTGTCGACGGAATACAGACCCGTACCAATGCCATTAGCGATCGCTTCTTCGATCTGGCCAGCAGGATACATGAGGATGTGATAGTCGGACATCAGGAACGGGAAGTCCGCGTTGCCGGATGCCAGCGTGAAGACGATCTGATGATCGCTCATCTTTTTCATATCGCTGATCGCCGACACGATCGGCTTAGCTGCGGATTTCGCGCCTTCAGCCGTGTGCAGTTGCAGGGACGCGATTACGTCATCAGCGCCAAACGCTTTGCCGTTGTGGAACGTCACACCTTTGCGCAGGTTGAAAGTCCAAGTTTTGGCGTCGGCTGACGCTTCCCAGCTTTCAGCCAGCTCACCCTTAAGCGTGCCATCTGCCGCGACTTCGGTCAGGCAATCAAAGACACAGCCGTGCGCTGTGACGATCATATAGCTGTCTGAGTGCGTCCGACCATCCCAGCTGTCGGAACTGTTCGCACCGGCAAGACCGATTTTAGCGGTTCCGCCGCGTTTGGGTTCCGCGCTGGCGCTTGTTGCGCCCGTTGCAGCCAGAACACCAGCGGCAGCGCCGGTCTTCAGAAGGCCACGTCTTGAAAAGTTAGTCATGTATCAACTCTCCCTGTTGAGTGGTGAATCGCCGTTGAAATGGTGATTCTTAAGTCATCTTACCAACTGCCGCGTCGCCGATGTTATCAACTCCCCGTTCATTCAGTAGATTAGTAAGCCAATCCGGGTCCATTTCTGGAACCGAGCTGAGCAATAGGTCCGTGTATGGGTGGTGGGGTGGCTTGAACATTTCGTCCTTCGTCCCCTGCTCCACCACTCGGCCATCTTTCATCACCACAACCTCATCGCTGATTGCGCGCACTGTAGCGAGGTCATGGGTGATAAACATATAGGATAGCTTCAGATCGTCCTGAAGCTTTGCGAGCAATCTCAGGATGCCTTCCGCGACAAGCTGATCAAGCGCTGAGGTGACCTCATCACAAATGATAAATTTCGGCTCCGCAGCAAGAGCCCGAGCAATCCCGATCCGTTGCTTTTGCCCCCCCGAAAGCTCGGACGGGAGCCTGTGGAAATACTGTGACGGTTCAAGTTCGATCTGATCAAGAAGCTCATCTACTCGCTTGCGCTTTGCGGCACCCTTAAGGCCCATATAGAACTCAACCGGGCGGCCGATGATCTCACCAATGCTCTTGCGCGGGTTCAGTGCAGTATCGGCCATCTGATAGATCATCTGCGCTTGCCGCAGCTGGTCTTTGGTGCGTTTGCGATAATCAAGCGGCATCGCAACACCGTCGAATTCAATCGTGCCGCTGACCGGTGGCAATAGTCCCGTGATGCAGCGCGCTGCCGTTGATTTGCCAGATCCGGATTCACCCACAACAGCAACCGTCCGGCCCTCGTGAATATCGAAACTCACGTCATGCAGAACGGGCACAGTGCCATAGGCCGCGGTCACGTTCTGGACAGAAATCACCGGCGTTGCCGAAGTTGGCACTGGCGGCTTCGAAGGGCGTTGGAAAGACCGAACCGCCCAAAGCGATTTTGTGTATTCTTGCGTTGGCGCGCTCAGCATGGTGCGCGTGTCAGCTTCTTCGACCTCGTCCCCTTTAAGGAGAACTTTGATCTTATCCGACATCTGCGCAACCACGGCGAGATCATGCGTGATATAAATCGCGGCTGTGTCGAACTCCTCGACGATCTGCCGAATGCTTGCGAGCACTTCGATCTGTGTTGTCACATCAAGCGCCGTTGTAGGTTCGTCAAAGATGATCAGGTCAGGACGGCACGCCATCGCCATCGCTGTCATTGCGCGCTGCAACTGGCCTCCCGAAACTTGGTGTGGATAGCGGAACCCGATATTTTCAGGGTCTGGAAGGCGGAGCTTTTCATAAAGCTCCATCCCGTCCATTTCGCTTTCCTTTTTACCCATCACACCATGCTGGGTGGGGCCTTCGGTGTGTTGGTCAATAATCTTGTGCGCCGGATTGAAAGATGCTGCCGCGGATTGAGCCACATAGGCGATCCGCTTGCCAAGCAATCCACGCTTTACAGAGGCGGCGGCATTCACAAGATCTACCCCGTCAAATTCAACAGTACCTTCCGAGATCCGGCAGCCATCGCGGGTAAAGCCCATTGCAGCCAGACCAACCGTGGATTTGCCTGCGCCTGATTCCCCGATAAGGCCCAGAACCTCTCCCTTCATGAGATCGATATCGACCCCATTGACGATCTGGTTCCACATCTCATCGCTGCGGCCCTCAATTTTGAGTCCGCGAATCTTTAAGAGTTGCTCAGTCATGTTGAAGTGCTCCGATCAGGCGCGGTTGCGCCGTGCCCGGCCTGAGATCGGCCAGTGAGGGGTGCAGGGACAAATCCCCGGTTCTGTGTGCAGATCCGGGGATCGCCCAAAGTAAGAAAGAATGCCCGCCCGGCATGGCGTGTTGGCATGGCGCCGTTGCGCCGGGTGCGTAAACCCTCTTGGCTCATTCTTTGAGCCCCGAGGATTTATGCAGCATCCAATCCACCACAAAGTTCACGGCCACGGTCAGAAGCGCAATCGCGCTAGCGGCCAAAAGTGGGGCAGCAGCAACTTGCGGCGCAAAGGCAGCGAAGTTGATGAACTGGGACAGGTCTTTCACCATTGTGCCCCAATCGGCCAATGGCGGCTGGATACCCACACCCAAGAAACTCAGAGACGCAATCGTCAGGAACACAAAGCAGAAGCGCAGCCCAAATTCAGCCAAAAGAGGCGCCGTTGCGTTCGGAAGAATCTCTTTGAAGATGAGGTAGCTCAAACCTTCGCCGCGCAGCTTGGCCGCCTCGATATAATCCATAACCACGATGTTGAGCCCCACCGCCCGGGCAAGCCGGAAAACACGCGTGCTGTCAATCAGGGCAATGATGAGAACCATAAAGATGGTGCGATTCACACCAAGTTCGTTCGCCCAGACCGTCGCGATTGTCATGAGCAGCAGCGCAAAGATCAGCGCCGGAATAGCCATCAAAACGTCAACTGTCCGGCTGATGACCTGATCAAGCCAACCTTGCAGCGTCGCCGCAAGAAACCCAAGAGAGCCACCGACAAAGAACGCCAAGCAAGTTGTTACAAAGGCGATGCCAACGGTGTTTTGCGCGCCGTAGATCAGCCGTGAGAGAATGTCTCGTCCAATCTGATCTGTGCCCAGCGGATAGGCCGGATCGCCGCCAAAGGCAGGGTTGCCACCTGGAACCACATTCGCTGCGCCCAAAATCTCTTCTTGGCCATAGGGTGCGATGACCCCAGCAAAGATCGAGACGACCGCATAGATGATGATAATCAAAATCCCGAATGCAGCAGTCGCGGGCATGTTGCGGAACAATTTCTTGGTGAACTCCGGGCCCACCTTTGTTCCCAACCATCGGAATGATATCGCCATAACAGAGAAAATTAGGAACCCGTGGATCGCGATCCGGAAAAAGAAGTATTGGTTCGCTGCAGGCCCTTCGGCGAGCCAACTTGCAATGTAAGTCCAGACCAACCAGACCAGCACAACCGCGCCAATGACATAGCCATAGGCAACGCCTGATGGCATATCGCGGAAGCGCGGTGCGTTTCCGGTTAGCTTTTGCCCCGCCATGCGAAAGCCATAGGCCACAGGCAGAGCGACCACGAGTATTCCAAGCAACCAGATCATCATTTTGGGTGCCTCAGACGTGGGTTGGACAGGATACTTAAGATATCCGCCGTCAGGTTAAGCAGGATATAGGCCGCCGCAAAAATCAAGCAGCAGGCTTGAACAACCGGGATATCGCGGATCTTCACGCTATCCACGAAAAGCTGGCCAATGCCGGGATAAACAAACACCACCTCAACCACGACCACCCCTGTGATCAGATATGCAAGGTTAAGAGCGATCACGTTGATGATCGGCGCCAGCGCATTGGGCAGCGCGTGCCGGACAATCACCCGCATCGGCGACATACCTTTGAGGCGCGCCATCTCGATATACGGAGACGCCAGAAGGTTAATGATCGCGGCTCGTGTCATACGCATCATGTGCGCGGTTACAACAAGCGTCAGCGTCAACGCAGGCAGCAACGTCATCTTCAGCCGCTCACCTAGACCCATATCGTCATTCACCAAACTCAGAACCGGAAGAATTGGGTTCATAACCGCAAGGAACAAGATCAGCACATAGGCCAAAAAGAACTCGGGTGATGAAATCGACGTCAGTGTCGTAATGTTCGCAACCCGATCAAACACGGAATTGCGATAAAGCGCGGCAAGAATGCCAAGAGTTACTGAGATCGGAACCGCAATTGCAGCCGTCACTCCCGCAAGGAACATTGTATTTGCAAACCGTGGCCCAAGCATTGCCGCCACCGACCCCAAACCGCTACCAGCGTCTGTCCCGGCAAAGGCCGCGAAGTTCGCTTGTGCAAATGAGGTGCCAAGATCCCCGCGCAGCGCATCCGCCAACCAGCCAAAGTAGCGTGCAAGGTAGGGTTCATCGAGCCCAAGGTCCGAGCGGATCGCCGCTACCGCCTCGGGCGTGGCCCCTTGTCCCAAAATGGCCTCGGCGAAATCACCGGGCAAAGCGTTCACCGCGACAAAAATCACAATGGAAACGACAAGCAGCGTCAAAAGACCTAAGCCCAAGCGCTGCAGGATAATACGTCCTACAGATCCCACGTTTCGGGTGTCCCTAGTTGTTATATTTGGCATCAAGTTAACGGCTGGCCGCTATCTGTAAAGCGCTAACATTGGTTTTGGACTTATAGGTCCAGCTTGTTTGGCTCTAAAGCCAGTCTATCCATGATCTGCACCAAAGCCGCCGAAATTCCGGGCTCTGACAGGGCGTGTCCAGCCCGTGGAACCAGCTCAATCTGCGATTCTGCCCAATTTTTTGACAATTCCCAAGCAGATGAAGGCGGACAAACCATGTCGTATCGGCCCTGCACAATATAGCCTGGAATATTCTTGAGCTTATCCATCTGGTTCAGGATCTGTGAATCAGCGTCCAAAAAACCAGCGTTTTGAAAATAGTGGTTTTCAAGCCTTGCAAATGCCCTTGCATACTCCGCCGGACCATCTCCTGTTGCCCCGTCAGAGGCGATCGAAGCCAGCGCGTTTTCCCATGAGGACCAGGCACGCGCATAGCGTATTTCTTGCATTAAGTCGCCGGAGAACAGGCGGCGATGGTACGCTGCAATCAAATCGTCGCGCTCATCTTCGGGAATCAAGTCTACGAACTTTGCCCAAAGATCCGGCCAAAACTTGCCTGCGCCGCCGCCGTAGAACCAATCCAATTCGGCTTGCGTCATCAAGAAGACGCCTCGCAGGACCAAAGCCGCGGCATGCGTGGGGTGCGCTTGCGCGTATATCAGGGATAGAGTGGCCCCCCAGCTGCCGCCAAAAACGATCCACCGCGCGATGCCAAGCGTCTCGCGGATCAGCTCGATGTCCTGCACGAGATGCCATGTGGTATTGGCCTGAACGCTCGCATGAGGCCGAGACCGGCCACAGCCACGCTGATCAAACAGGATGACCCGATATTTGGATGGATCAAAGTAGCGGCGCATGGCCGGGGAACATCCGCCACCCGGTCCACCGTGCAAAATGACAACTGGGATCCCATCGGGCCGGCCGCATTGTTCAACATACACCCGGTGGCCATCGCCTACATCGATCATCCGTTGATCAAACGGGTCACGTGGCGGATAAAGATATTGCCCCGCGCGCTTTTGACCTGCGATTTTGTCTATTGGCATCCTATATAGCGCCCTAAGAAGGTTTGCCCGAATTCAAAACACCGGGCTTTCCCGAAGTGTCAGACCTCAATGGAGCGCGGAATGCAAGCAATGGCCAACACCGTCGACCCGGCAGAAATCGCCAAGTTTGAGGCAATGGCCGCTGAATGGTGGGACGAAGAAGGCAAGTTCAAACCCTTGCACATGCTCAACCCAACCCGGCTTGATTACATCACCCAACAAGTGGCCGCCGAATTCGGGCGCGATCTAAGTGCCAAGGAACCGTTTGAGGGGTTGCGCATTCTTGATATCGGCTGTGGTGGCGGGTTGTTGTGCGAGCCAATGGCGCGGCTTGGCGCAACGATTGTGGGTGCGGACGCAGCTGAGCGCAACATCCCGGTTGCGAAGCTCCACGCTAAGCAATCTGGCCTTGAGATTGAGTATCGCCACACCACTGCCGAAGCGATGGCCGCTGCCGGAGAACAATTTGATGTTGTTCTTAATATGGAGGTGGTCGAGCATGTCGCCAATCCGCTCGCCTTTCTAACGGCGTGCCAGCAATTGACCCGGCCCGGCGGGCTGCATCTATGCTCGACCATAAACCGCAATCCAAAGAGCTTTCTCTTTGCGATCATTGGTGCAGAATATGTCATGCGCTGGCTGCCAAAAGGCACCCATGAATGGGACAAGTTCATCACCCCGGATGAGCTGTTTAATCTGTTGCGGCAAGCAGGCCTCGATCCCATCGATCGTACTGGCTACGTGTTTGACAAATTGCGCTGGTCTTGGAGCTTGTCGGATCGGGATCTGTCAGTGAATTACGTCACCGCCGCACGCAAACCATAAAGACCTAGCCCTCGGTCAGGCCCCGACGCATTTCGCGCAGAATTGGGATCATGCTGCGGACTTTCTCGGTTCCGGCATAATCGACAGCCTCTGAGATGATCGGCCCAATTGCCCCCATCGCCGCATCGCGCGCCTGACGGCCGGCGGGGCTGATCGAAACCATTTTGCGGCGTGCATCGTCACAATCAGGGCGCACATGCACGTACCCCGCCCATTCCAGCTTGCTCAGCGTATTCGTCATGGCGCCGCGCGTCAGGTGAAAGGCTTTGGCAAGCTGTGCTGGCGATCTCTCACCACCTGCCCGCGCCAGATGGTTGAGTACCGAAAAATGCGAAAGCTCCATGCCTTTGGGCAAAGCCTTGGACACGCGGTTCCGAACCATCTGATCAATGATCAGAATCTCGGAAAACAGCGCAACAGGGAGCGGGTCATTGGTCTCAGTCATGGGGTCGGTAACGGGCCTGCTGTTGTTTTATCTATTCCGGGCCATTGAAAGGCCGATCATGGGCGAGCGATGCCACTCGTGAGCGCGACCTTTCCACATCCCCAAGGTCCAAATCAACAAACGTCATGCCGCAGCCTGTGCCCGCATCCGCGAGAACAGCCCCCCACGGAGAAACCGCCAAAGAATGTCCAAAGGTTTTTCGCGGCGCGCTGGGATCGCCTTCGTCTTGGCGTGCGTGTGTTCCGGTTTGTGCGGGCGCAAGCACGAAGCACCCCGTTTCGATCGCACGCGCTCGCAAAAGGCTGTGCCAATGCGCCTTGCCAGTGGTTTGGGCAAAAGCCGCAGGAACCGTCAGGATATCCGCCCCAGCCTGAGCCAAAGCGCGGTAAAGATGCGGAAAGCGTAGATCATAGCAGATGCTCAAACCGATCTTGCCCCAAGGCGTATCGATCACAACGGCCTGCGTTCCGGGCCGGTAGCCCGCGGATTCTTGATAGCTCTCAGTGGCTGAAAGCTGCACGTCAAACATGTGGATCTTGTCATAGCGGGCCTGCACTTGACCCTGCGCATCGATAACAAAGCACCGGTTCGCAAAGCGCCCATCGGCATCGTCCGTCTTAACGGCCAAAGATCCGATCAGAACCCAAATGCCGTAAGCCTTCGCTGCGGCGCACAGGGCGGCCAGGGTCGGGTCTGACGCTTCATCGCTTAGCACCGCATCTTGATGCGCACGGCTTGAGGATACGCAGTTCGAGACCTCGGGCGTTAGCAGCATATCCGCCCCGCCCGCCGCAGCCTCGGTTACGGCGGCGACAAGGGTTTGAGTATTTGCGGCGATATCATCGCTTGCCGTCATTTGAAGCAAAGCAACGCGCATTACGCTTTAAGCAATGACTCAAGCTTGCCCGCACGATCGAGCGCATAAAGATCATCGCAGCCGCCCACATGGGTTTTGCCGACAAAAATCTGAGGCACGGTCCGTCCGCCATTGGCACGCTGGGTCATCTCTGCGCGTTTTGCCGGGTCGCGGCCCACGTCAATCTCAGTGAAAGACACACCCTTTTGGGTGAGGAGCCGCTTTGCCGCGTGGCAAAAGCCGCAGATTTGGGTGGTGTAGATTTCGACAGCTTGCATATCGGTGCCTTTGTTAGGGTCACCGCATGATCTAAGGTGCTTTGGCCGCGCGCGCTAGGGTCAGCACATCAACACATGAAGCGCCGCCAAGCATTGCAGCTTTGGCGCAGGCGCTTAGGGTGGCGCCTGTGGTCATCACATCATCAACCAAGAGCACAGACCGGCCCCGCAAAACATCGCGCTTCGCGTTCGGTTGAATGGCGTGGGCCATCACGTCAAACCGTTCATCCGCCGTAAAACTATCCAGCCGTGCCGTGCGACTGGTTCGGATCAAAGCATCAGGAGCAACAGGCACTCCTGCCGCCGCGCCCACGCCGCGCGCCAGAACAAGCGCTTGATTGTATCGCCGCTGAAGCATGCGGGACCAGTGCAGGGGGACGGGCACCAAAAGGCTATCGTCACGCAAAAGCTTCTCACTTGCGCGTGCCATCCAAAGCCCAGCAGATACGCCAATATCTTCGCGACCCGCGTGTTTAAGCAAAAGCACCAGTTTGCGCGCACGCTGTTGATACAACATCGCAGAGCATCCGTGCCCCCAATTGCGCGGACGCCGCAAACAATCATCACAGCTGTCCATCTTGCTGATCTGTTCGCCCAACAAAGGCGCGCCGCAGGAATGACAGGCCGCACCCTCGATAAATGGGGTATCGCGCCAACATGCTGCGCACAGTCCGTTTGGGCCCTCTACAGGCTCAGAACATCCGCAGCACTGGTTGGGATAGATCAGGTTGAGCGCCGCTTGCATGTTTCCCTTGTGCCCCCTAACTCGCAGGGCATGTCATCACCAACGCCCTTGTTTGATCCCATCGCACGTGCGCGCGTCCTGCGCCGCGCTGATCTGTACCGTGCAGAATTCCTGCATTCGGAAGCCCGCTTTGAAATTCAGGAAAGACTAACCGAGGTTAATAAGACGTTTACGGATGTCAGTATCGTGACCCCTTTTGCCGAATTCTGGCAAAATGCAGTTCCCGGAGCTGAGGTCATTGCTGAGTGCGAAACCCTCCCCCTCGCGCCGGAATCGCGCGATCTGGTTATTCACGCGATGGGGCTGCATTGGGCTGCTGATCCCGTGGGACAGCTAATCCAATCGCGCCGGGCGCTTCGGCCAGATGGGCTTTTTTTGGGTGTGATGCTAGGTGGCCAAACGCTGCACGAGCTGCGAGCAGCGTTGGCCACCGCCGAAGCAGAGGTGGCAGGTGGGCTGTCGCCGCGTGTTTCCCCGATGGCGGATGTGCGAGATCTGGGTGGGCTTTTGGGCCGCGCGGGATTGGCCCTGCCCGTGGCAGATACGCTGGCACTTACGGCTTCTTATGAAACATTGCCTGCGCTGGCACGTGATTTGCGCGCAATGGGTGAAGGGAATGCGCTGGCCCAGCGCCTTCGCCACCCTTCACGCCGCGCGATCTTTGCCCGCGCAGAAGAGATCCTGAAAGCTGAGTACCCGGCTGAGAATGGCCGCTTTGCCATCAGTTTTGAGCTGATCTTTCTTGCGGGTTGGGCGCCGGATGCCTCGCAACAGAAACCCTTGCGCCCCGGATCCGCACAAACACGGTTGTCAGATGCGCTTGGAACAACCGAAAAGCCCGCAGAAGATTGACCCGAACCGTATCTCCCTTATGTGGAAGCTCGACGCCCAGACGATTGGGCAAAGAAATTTGGAACGACCCCAATGAACAAAGCTAAAAGCCCTATGGCAGCCAACGCGACCCAAGGGCGTTGCCCAATGCATGCACCTTCTGATCACCCGCTGGTCAAACCTGCAAAAGTGGGAGTTCTGCTAGCAAACCTCGGAACGCCAGACAATTACGATTACTGGTCTATGCGCCGGTATCTTGGCGAGTTTCTGAGTGATCGCCGGGTGATCGATTACAGCCCTTGGCTTTGGCAGCCGTTGTTGCAGCTGGTTATCCTGACCAAGCGCCCTTTTTCTTCTGGCGCGGCGTATAAAAGCATTTGGAACCACGAGCAGGGCGAAAGCCCACTTTTGACAATCACCAAAGATCAAACCGCTAAGATCAAGGCCCAGATGGAAGCTGATTACGGCGATCAGGTTATGGTCGATTTCTGTATGCGGTATGGCAACCCGTCAACAAAATCCAAAGTTCGCGAGATGGTTGAAGCAGGGTGTCAAAAGATCCTGTTTTTCCCGCTTTACCCGCATTACGCAGGCGCAACCTCGGCCACGGCCTGTGACAAATTCTTCAGCGCCTTGCAGGAAGAAACATGGCAGCCTTTGGCGCGCACTGTTGAACCATACTATGAGAACCCGATGTATATTGATGCGCTCGCCCAAAGCATTGAGCGGGCTTATGCGCAGCTTGATACACGCCCGGATGTGCTTGTCTGCTCATACCATGGCGTGCCAAAGCGGTACTTGATGCAGGGTGACCCGTATCATTGCCAATGCCAAAAGACGACGCGCCTTCTGAAAGAGCGCTTAGGCTGGGCAGATACCGATATCGTCACGACCTTCCAAAGCCGCTTTGGTCCTGAAGAGTGGCTTCAGCCCTACACGGTAGAAGAAGTGGCCCGGCTGGCGGAAAGCGGCAAAAAGAACATCGCGGTCTGCGCCCCGGCTTTCTCGGCGGATTGCATCGAGACGTTGGAAGAAATCAACGAAGAGATTTGCGAGAGCTTTGAAGAAGCGGGCGGCGAACACTTCACTTATATCCCCTGCCTCAACGATGACGACGCGCATATCGCCGCTTTGTCAGAATTGATCCGCACCAATCTGGGCGGCTGGGTTTAAGCGCAAAGAGACGGCCCAAGGTTGTGGCTTTGTGTCCCGCGCTGACGCAGATCAGAACAGGCCAAAGAAAAAGGGCGGCGCCGAAGCACCGCCCTTTTCAATTCTATGCTTCCAGAACTTAGGAAGAAGCTGCTGCAATCAGAGCAACAATGATCAAAGGAATGATCAGGCCGTTGGAGGAGCCGGCAGCTTCTTCAACGGTTTCGATGATCACTGTTTCTTCCATCATTGGCTCGGACATGTTGCCAGCAGAAGCGAAGGATGCAACGCCGGTCAATGCGGCGGCGAGAACGATTTTTTTCATACTTTTTCTCCAGTATTTGCGTGCCAACACAGTTATTGAGGGTGGTTGCACGCACCCAAGACTTACCTCGTGATCTTGGTAAAACAGCAAATCTGTTAGATTGCAAACCTTTGATCACGCGCGCATTCGGCTGATTGCCCAAATGTCGTCAAATTAGCAACACTTGCGCGCCATTGCCGACCATCCCGTAAAGCTCTTCGATATGGCTATTATACAGGCCAATGCACCCATTCGAAGAGCGGCGTCCGATCTTGCGCGTGTCATGCGTGCCGTGGATCCGGTAATAGGTCCAGCTCAGATAGAGCGCATGCGATCCAAGTGGGTTGTCTGGGCCAGGACCGACAAAGGCGGGCCATTCTGGATTCCGTTTAAGCATCGACGGCGTTGGGCGCCATGACGGGCCTTCAACCTTTCGGATAACGCTGGTGCGTCCGCGGCGGGTTAGATCCTCGCTCAGCGGTACGGAAGTTGGGTAAAGTTTGTAGACACTCTGATCCTCAGACCAATAGTGCAAAGCGCGGCTATTGATATCAACAAGGATCGCCCCATTGCGTGTGTTCTTAAAGTAAGGCCGCCAATCAAGCGTGCGGAAGCTTGAGATGTTGCGCCGCGTTCCTTTGTAAAGATCGGCCTCAAACTCTGTCGTGTCGCCCGGTAGCGTCGATTGTGCGAATGCGGGTGCTGCCAAAAGTGCGGTTGTACCAGCCAGAAAGCTCCGGCGGGCCAGCTTGCTGCGGTCAGATTTTTCCATGCTCATCGTGTTTTTCTTTCTCATGACCCTCGATTCCATAAACTTATGGCGCGAAAGTCGCAGTCGCAAATCAAACCAGCGTTATGTTGCCAGCTTACGCAAATGTGGGTTTGATAGGTCGCACCTGAAGCTTAGTGATAGGTCAAACAATATCTGTACGGGTAGTAATATGATGGATCGGCGCATTTTTCTTCTTGGCTTGCCAGCGGTTTTGGCAGCTTGCACAACCAGTGCGTCCCTCCCGGTTGGGGCGGATGGCAAACCATTGCAGCGCCTGTACCGCATTCGGGCAAGCCAAACAGGCGCCGTCCAATTCCGTCTGTTGGACGGTGTGAATGCTCTGCGACGCGCACAAGGAGCCCCAGCGCTTACGTTGAATTCTGAGCTCAATGCCGCCGCCGCCACGCATGCGCGTGACATGGCCTTGCAAAACCGCCCTTGGCATTTTGGCTCCGATGGATCTTCGCCAATCGACCGGGTTGCCCGTGTGGGCTACCAAGGCACACTCATCGGCGAAACGATTTCTGAGACATTCGAAACAGAGCTGGAAACGCTTGGGGCATGGATGGAAAATCCCGACACCCGCCGCGTCGTTCTTGATCCCCGCGCTCGCGACCTTGGCTTTTCTTGGTTTCAGGAAGAGACCGGCAAGATCTGGTGGACGATGGTGCTTGGCACACCTGCAGCAGATTTGACGCAAGCCTAGGCCAAGCCTGATGCTGCAGATGATCAAAACGGGTTTCCGTCATTTCTTTCTATTCATCTCGGTTGTTGCTGTATCATTGCTATTGTCAGCCCCTGCTGAATCGCAACCGCGGCTGACAACAGACGGGCCCTTGGTTCTGTTTATCCGCGACATCGGACCTAGCGAACGCACAGAAATTCACTGTCCCGTGGCCAACGGACTTTGCCAAATGGTCGATACCAATGGCGACGCGCTTACCCCGGCTATGTTCAACGGCGGCTCCGGCTTTCGCGCAACGCGCCAAGAGGCGCTCGTAAAGATCGGCAGTAAATACGGGATGCTAAGGCGTGACGGGTCATGGACCATCGCGCCTGTCTTCGAGCGCATCCGCCACTTTCCTGAAAACGAGATCGCGCGTGCCTATGTTGATGGGAAGTGGGGCTTTGTTGATCGTTCTCCCCGCTGGGTTATCCCGCCACAGTTCGAATATGCCGATGCGTTCTCGGATGGGCTGGCCAAAGTGAAACGCAACAACAAATCTGGCTTTATCAATGCACGGGGTGAAGCCATCATCCCGATCAAGTACGACACGATCTATCCAAAGGTTTTCACGCATGGTCTCGTGCCTGCATCGCTAGATGGGAAGTACGGATATTTGGACAAACGCGGGCGCTGGGTCATTGCGCCAACCTATGAGTTCACCGATGAATTCGCCACCAACGGTCTGGCGCTGGCCGAAAAAGACGGCAAATATGGATATATCGATATCAATGGTAATTGGGCCATACCAAATCGCTTTGATAACGCGAGTGGCTTTTCCCCAAACGGTCTCGCACGGGCAAAATCTGGCTCTAAATACGGCTTTATCGACAGCACAGGGCACTTTGCGATCCCAGCGAAATTTGATGCCGCCATAAGCTTTGGCAATGATACCCTCACTGGCGTGCGGATTGGTGACAAATTCACCGTCATTGACCAATCTGGTCACGAGCGTTTTGCCCCGCGCGACTACAAGATCATTTTTGGCTACGGCAACAGCCGCTTCGCCAAGTTCGAACAGAACAGTCGGTATGGCCTTATTGACCGGCGCGGCAATGTCATTGTGCCGGCCATATACCGGGGTCTCGCGCGCCGCGGTGACAACTTCAAAGTTACCTATGGGCCAGACGGGAGCAGCGCTGGCTTGATAAACGCCAACGGCACCCCGCTCACATTCTCGAAATCCGATTTCCAACTTGCCGAGATGCAGGCGATCCAAGCGGATCAATCCAATGATCTTCAGACCGCCAAGGCCGAAATCGCCCGCCTTCAGGCCGAATTGAACCGCGCCAAGCAAACGCCACAGCGATCCAGCGCGTGCGATCACGTGTATCAAGGCCTGCGTTTCGACGGCAAAGAACGGCTGGCCGGTTTGATCTCAATCGGGGTCACGTATGAGGTGCTTGGCTTTTCCCCAATCACAGAAAGCGTGACAGTGCGCAGCCTGAATGGCGGCAACTCCTACAATATCCATTGCAGTCAAGTGTCACGCTAGGCGCGCGGATTAGGGTTTAATCTCAATCGGTGTGCCGATCTTTACCATCGCATAGATATCTTCCATCTCGCGATTGGTCACAGCAAGACAGCCCCATGTCCAATCATCGGTCCTGCGGAACTTGCGCGGCGTGCCGTGGATAAAGATATCACCGCCCGGACTTTTGCCCAGCGCTGCAGCTTTGGCGCGGTCGGCGTTATTTGGATAATCGATGCCGATGGACAAATAGAACGCCGAGTTTGGGTTCTTGCGGTTAATCCGATACTTGCCCTCGGGCGTTTTTCCGTCGCCCTCGATATCCTTGTCACCCACAGGCGTGAAGCCCAGCTCAAAATCATAGCTCTCAAGGATTTCATCCTTGTGGAAAAGCACGAGCTTACGCTTTTCTTTGAACGCCATGATGTATGTGACCTCTGGCCCATCATAGGTTCGGAATTTCTGTGCACACCCGCTCAACACCAAGACCGCTGAGACGAGAAGTAAAGCCGTGACTGCCCGCATGTTTTTTCTCATTTTTGTTTGCGCCAAACACTAACTCAAAGGGCGCTGCACCCCACCTCACGAAGTAGTGAGGTGGTCTATTTTTTCTCGCGGACCTGCGAAAGCTCCGTTTCGATCGCTTTAAGACGGTCTAGCACTTCTTCACGATAGGTATCTGTGGCCTCGTTCGCCTCGGCGGCGTGAGCATCCTGCATAGAGTTTACGATCAGACCCACAAGCAGGTTAACCACCGCGAATGTTGTGACCATGATAAAGGGCACAAAGAACGCCCACGCATATGGGAACTCCGCCATTACTGGGCGCACGATCCCCATCGACCAGCTTTCCAGCGTCATGATCTGGAACAGTGAGTACAGCGAAAGACCCAGCGTTCCAAACCATTCTGGAAAGGCTTCGGCAAACAGCTTGGTCGCCATCACCGCACCGATGTAAAACATCATTCCCATCAACAGGAATACAGACCCCATACCGGGCAGCGCGCTGACAAACCCTTCGACAACGCGCCGCAGGGTAGGTGCCGTCGAGATAAGACGCAGCACGCGCAAGATCCGCAAGGCACGCAGAACAGACAGCGCTTCGGACGCTGGCATCAGAGCGATACCCACAACAAGGAAATCAAAGATGTTCCAACCACTGCGGAAAAAACGGAAGCGGTAGGCGATGAATTTGAGCAGGATTTCGATCACAAAGATTGCAAGGCACAGTGAATCGAGAACGTTAATCAGCCCGCCGATGTAAGATTTTACCGTTTCCGAGGTATCGAGCCCCAGCAGGATCGCGTTGAACACGATCACACCCATGATGAAATTGCCCACAGAGGGCTTCTCTAGCCAGTTTTGTAATGATTGTTGCACGCGCTTAATCCCGCCTGAAATCCACAATACACTCCACATGCGCGGCCCAACGGAATTGGTCAACCAAATGTAGTGCACCCATCCTGTATCCCCCGGCGCGCAAAATCGCCGCATCGCGTGCGAAAGTGGCAGGGTTACAGGACACTGCCGCGATAACAGGCACATCGCTTTCAGCAAGCGCACGCATTTGCGCATCGGCCCCAGCGCGGGGTGGATCAATCACCACTGCATCAAGCTTTTGCAGATCCTTGGGATCCAACGGATTGCGGAATAGATCACGTTTCACCGCGCGAAACCCGTGCATATCAGGTGCACGGCGCCACGAAAGATCCGCCGCAGCGACCGCTGCCGCGTCGGATTCGTATAGCACCACTTCAGCCCGTGTGGCGAGCGGCAGAGCAAAAGTGCCAACCCCGCCGAACAGGTCCGCAATCTGTGCGGCCCCGTCTGTAATTTTCAATACCCGCCGAAGCAGCGCCGCTTGTCCATGGGCGGTGGCCTGAAGAAACGCTGCGGGCGGTGGAAAGGCAGGCACCGTGCCAAATTGCACGGACGGGGCGGTTTCTTCTGCAATCACCTCGTTGTCATAAACGGTGCGGATAACGCCGACATCGCGCGCCCAGCCCGCCAGCGCGGCCAGTTCTGTTGGATCAAGAGGTTTGACCCCTTCGATACAGAGCTCCAACCCATTGTCACAGGCTGTTACGTAATACCCTACCTCACCCTTGCGCGATCCGATGTTCGCTGTCAGCCCCTCAAGCGCAGGGATAAGCGCGGCGATCTCGGGTAAAAGAACATGACAGGACGACGCATCCGTCACCACATGTGCGGCGCGGCCATGAAAGCCAACCGTTGCGCCCGATTTGGTGCGCTTACCGGCCAGCTTGGCCCGACGGCGGCTTTGCGGTGGGGATGTTTCGATGCCCGCAATCTCAGCTTCGATCCCCTGAGCGGCAAAGGCATGCCGCACCACCTCAACCTTCCAACCCGAAACAAAATCGTCTGACGCGTGCTGAAGCGCGCAGCCACCACAGGCGTTATAGGCTGGGCAAGGCGGCTTGATCCGGTCGCCCGAGGGTTCCACGATCTTGATCTGGCTAAGCTGCTGCCCGTCCAAGGTTCCGCGTACAATTTCGCCGGGCAAAGTCCGCGCCGCATATACCGGCCCTACGGCGACGCCATCCGCACGCACGCTTAGTTTTTCAATCGTATGAGTCACTCAGCTGCCTCGTTAAAGGTGATAAATCCGCCGGACTGGCGTTTCCAATAGCGCGCATACAAACCGTCTTGTGCCAAAAGATCGGCATGGGCACCCTCTTCGACGATCCGCCCCGCGTCCATAACAACGATCCGGTCCATGTTGGAGAGAGTCGAAAGCCGGTGCGCAATGGCAAGAACGGTTTTGCCATCCATGACTGTCTCTAACGCATCTTGAATCTGCGCTTCTACCTCAGAATCCAACGCGCTTGTTGCTTCGTCCAACACAAGGATCGGCGCGTTTTTTAGGATCGCACGCGCCAACGCAATCCGTTGCCGTTGCCCGCCAGATAACTTAACGCCGCGCTCACCCAGATGAGCATCATACCCTTTGCGACCCATATGATCAGTAAGATCTTTGATGAACGTATGTGCCTTGGCGGCACGGGCAGCTGCGATGACCTCATCTTCGGTCGCGTCCGGGCGGCCATAACGGATGTTGTCCCATGCTGATCGGTTAAACATCGCCGTTTCTTGTGTGACCATGCCAACATGCTGGCGTGCGGTTTCCTGTTTGAGATCCTGTAGATCTTGCCCGTCCATCGAAACACGCCCAGATTCAGGATCATAAAGCCGAAGCATCAACCCAACGAGTGTGGATTTCCCGGCCCCCGAAGCGCCAACCAGCCCAACCTTTTCGCCCGGAGCCAGCGTAAGCGTGACATTGTGGATACCGTTGCGCTGAGAGCCGTAAGTATATGTCAGGTTTTCAAAAGCCACTTCGCCTTTGCGAAACTCGAACGCCACTGCATCTGATCGGTCCGTAACAGTAGGGCGCGGTGTCAGGGTGCGCATGCCATCCTCAACCTCGCCGATATTCGAATAGATCGCCATAAGCGTAAAACTCACCCAGCCAGTCATTTGTGCCAACCGGATCGAAACTGATCCAGCGGCCGCAATTTCACCCACCGTTGCAGACCCCGCCTGCCACAACAGAACCGCGCCACCGATCAGCATCAAAGGAAGAATCCCGGCCACACCCATCAACGCAAAGCGAAAGGCCGAAGAAATCGCGCCATAGTCGAGCATCTGAAGCCGCAAGGTCTCCATCGCGTCCAGCGCAACGCTGTCCTCGTGCTGCGAATTGGCGAAGAGTTTGACTGTTTTGATGTTGGTGATCGTATCCACCAACTGCCCGCCCAGCATCGCCCGCGCCGACGCCCGGCTTTTGGATTTGGCGCGGAGCCGTGGCATGAACCATGAGATCATCCAAAGATAAATTGCGAGCCAAACCAGCATCACCGCCGCCAGCCGCCAATCAAGGGACAGCATAAGCACCATCGATCCAGTGACCGAGGCGATCGCGAAGAACCCCACATTGATCACCTCAACGATCACATTGGTCAGCGCGTTGGTGGTCTGACCCTGCTTAGAAGCAATTCTGCCGGCAAAATCATTGTCAAAGAACTCAACCGGCTGGGTGAGCGTCCAACGGTGAAGCCGGGCCGTGATCTTCGTCGCCACTTGCGGCGCAACAACCAGCCCTTGCCATGTTGCAGACAAACCAAAGATCAGAGGGCGGAAACCGATGAAAAAGAGGACAAAGCCCAACAGAAGCGGCCAATTGCGCGCGAAGTATCCTGCTGGATCTGCGGATGCAGAATCGACAACCTGACCAAGCAAATAGGCTGTGATCACCTCGGTAGTGCCTGCAAGACACGAGATCGCGGCTGCCAGCACCAGCATCGGCCACGCACCACGCACCGACCAACGGAAGAACGCAAACAATGTTTGCGGTGGTGGTCCTTCGGCGCGCTGGAATGGGTCAATCAGATTGCCCAAAATCTCAATCAATTTTGTCATGCGGGTGTTGTCTCATCCAAGTTCAAGAACCCGCCGGACTGCCGCGCCCAAAAGGCTGCGTATTGCCCGCCCAGCGCCAATAGCTCTGCGTGGGTGCCATCTTCAACAATCCGACCTGCATCCATCACCAAAATGCGATCCATTTGCGCAATTGTGGAAAGACGGTGCGCAATCGCGATCACCGTTTTGCCGTCCATCATGCCGGTAAGCGTTTGCTGAATGGCGGCTTCAACCTCGGAATCCAGTGCGCTTGTTGCTTCGTCCAGAATGAGGATTGGCGCGTTCTTGAGAATGACCCGCGCCAACGCAATCCGCTGCCGCTGACCGCCGGACAACTTCACGCCGCGTTCGCCTACATGCGCGTCATAGCCGGTACGGCCTTCGGGATCTCTGAGTTCGGGGATGAAGTCATCTGCTGCCGCTTGAGCAGCAGCTTGAGCAATCTGGGCATCAGATGCACCCGGACCGCCATATAGAATATTGTCGCGAACCGAACGGTGCAGCAACGCGTTGTCTTGCTGAACCATTCCAATCTGATGTCTTAGCGAATTTTGCGTAACTTTGGTAATGTCTTGGCCATCAATCAGGATTTGCCCGTTTTCAGCATCGTAAAACCGCAAAAGAAGCTTAACGAGGGTCGATTTCCCTGCGCCAGAGCGGCCCACCAACCCAACCTTCTGGCCTGGTTCAATGACAAGGTCGATATTATCAAGCCCGCCATGATCGCGACCATAATGGTGGCTGAGTGATACAGCTTCGATCCGACCTTCGCTTAGATCAAGCGCACGTGCGCCTTCCGTATCGATCAGCTCGATCGGCTGGGCGATCGTTTCCATCCCCTCTTTGATGATCCCAAGGTTCTGAAAGAACGAAGACATAGCCCACATAATCCAGCCGGTCATAGAGTTGAGCCGCAACACCAGCGCCGAGGCCGAAGCGACAACGCCCACCGTTGCCGCCTCTGCGGACCAAAGCCACAACCCCCAGCCCAAAACTGAAATAATCAGCAATCCGTTCAAGAAGACCAACATCACATTCATACACGTGAAAATCCGCATCTCTTTTTGAAATGTCCGTCGGGCGCCTTCGATGGCGTCCTTGGCATAGTCTTCTTCTAATGCGTGGTGCGAGAACATCTTGACCGAATGGATATTGGTGTAGCTGTCCACTACACGGCCCGTGACAACGCTGCGCGCGTCCGAAGAGGCCTTGGAGGCCGCGCCCACACGCTGCACCATCCACCGCACTAAGAAACCATACAGCACCAACCATAGCAGCAAAGGCAGCATAAGCCGCGGGTCAGCCGCGCTCATCAAGAAGATCGCGCCCACAAAATAGGCCATTGAAAAGCTCAGCGCGTCAAACACCTGAAACACCGCTTCACCTGCGGCTGGGGGTGTCTGCATGATCCGGTTGGCGATACGCCCGGCAAAATCATCTTCGAACCAACCCACCGATTGCCGCAATACATGACGATGCGCGCGCCATCGAAACACCGTTCCAACATTTGGCATGATCGAGTTGTTAAGTAGCAGAACCTGAATCGCCATCATCGCGGGCCGCACCAACAGGATAAAGAGCGTTACCAGAACCAGCTCAAACCCGTGAAGCCCCCAGAAATCGCGCGCAGAGACTGTGCTCAGAACATCAATCAGCCGTCCAAGGTACCAAATCAGCCAAAGCTCAATCGACGCCACGATCATCGACATCACACCAGTCAGCGCAAATACCCGTTTGAAGCTGTTCAAATAGCTCCACAGGAACGGCCACAGCGCTTGCGGCGGCCGGTCTTGCGCGGGGTAAGGCGCATAGGGATCATTGAGGGACTCAAAGAAGCGAAACACGTGCGGGCCTCATCGTCAGACCCTCTACATAGCCGCAGTGTGGTCAGAGGAAAACAAGAACTGCAGAAATTGCCAAAAGCACCGCCATCGCCCGCATAAATGCCCGGAATGCGAGCGGCGTCGTCAGAAGATAGCGCAGCAGCGATCCGGCAAAGGTCCAAAAAAAACAAACGCAAAGATTGATGCCGGAAAATGCGGTGCCCAATAGAAACGCTGCCATCAAGGGTTCGGTGCCATCTGTGTAAGCAGTCGCAGCAACGGCTATCGCCCAAACCTTGGGGTTCACCCACTGAAACAGCACCGCCTCAATAAAAGTGAACGGGCGGTCTTTGCCTTGCGGTTCTCCACTGGCCTGCGCGGTCCAAAGCTTGAACGCCATGTAAAGGATCCACGCCGCCGCAAGGGTTTGCAAAACGATCTTGAGTTGCGGCAGCGCAATCAAAAGCGCGCCTACGCCAAACCCTGTCAACCCTGCGGTGATGCCAACTCCAACCGCCACACCCAACACATGCGGCAGGGATCTTTGAAACCCAAACCGTGCGCCAGACGCGGTAAGCAGGATCACATTGGGCCCCGGCGAAAACAGACCCAGAAACACAAAGATATAAAGCGGCGCGATCATAGGAGAGCCAACAACGCGTCTTTGCTCAGCTGAAAGCGCGAGCAGATCCATTTTGATTTCAGTTGTGAAAGAGCCGCGCCGATAGCAGGGCCTTTCAGGTCATTCGGCAAATCCGCTGCACACACAGGAAAGACCGCCGCCGCTCCGGTGTCTGCATCCGCAAACTCTTGCGGCAGGACAGGCTGTTCCATCACGGCCCCGCGCAATGCCAACGCACGTTTTGCGACATCAGCGCCATGCGCATGGCCCAGCGCACCAGCACTTTGCGTGCCAGCCAAAGCAGCGCGATAAACACTATGCTGACGTTGATCAGACTTGCTCAGGCGAAGCCTAGCTATCGCATCTTCATCTGCAATGGCGGCAAGCCGCGCCATAGGATCCACCTGCGAAACCGGATCAAGATGCAGATACGGACCCAGCGCCCGTGTTCCCGCTCCGGTGAGCGTTTGAGCAAGTACGCCACTTTGCTCCATCGCTGCCGCCGCTCGCGCTGGGTCCGGTGCGGATAGCAATTTGATCAACTCAGACGTCACACGCTCGGCTGAAAGTTGGGAGATGCCCTTTGAAAGCTCCGCACAGGCGGCCAGCCCGTCCGGGTCAAGTTCGTCACCATACCACGCGAAAAAGCGAAAGTAGCGCAGAATACGCAAGTAATCTTCGGCGATGCGATCCCGCGCGCTTCCGATGAACCGGAAATGGCGCGCCGCCAGATCGTCTAAGCCATGCACCGGATCCACAATCTGACCACGCGCATCGGCATAAAGCGCGTTCATCGTGAAATCACGGCGCTGGGCGTCTTCCTCCAGCGTATCGGCAAAGGCAACAACAGCGCGGCGGCCATCAGTCTCCACATCACGGCGAAAGGTCGTGATCTCAAACGGCGTGCCAGTGTGGATGACTGTCACTGTGCCATGCTCAATCCCGGTTGGCACAGCGCGTAGTCCAGCCGCCTGAGCAAGCTTCAAAACGGTCTCTGGCCGCGCATTGGTTGAGATATCCAAATCCCTGACGGGTTCACCAAGCAGCGCGTTGCGCACGCAACCACCCACAAACCACGCCTGATGGCCCGCATTTTCAAGCAACCCGCAAACCGCCTGCGCCGCTGGGTCCTTGAGCCATGGTTCGGTGATTGTGGTCACGCAGACACCCTTTCAGCAAGACCGCGCAGGATCCGCGCGGTTGCGCCCCAGATGTAATACGGACCGTAAGGCACTGCATAGTACCACCGCATTCCGCCTTGCCACATCCGTCCCTCTATCGCGAAATTGCCAACCCCAAGAACATGCGCCAACGGCACGCGAAAGACTTCGACAACCTCTCCCGCTTCGCGGACAAACTCTTGAGGGCGGGTGAGCACACCCACCTGCGGCGTGACAAGAAACCCAGTGACGGTTTCATGGTTGGGCAATGTGCCCAGATAATCGATCGCCGCAGACTCTGTTCCGATCTCTTCGGATGCTTCACGCAGGGCACAGTCCCAAAGGGTTGCGTCGCCTTCATCCTGTTTGCCTCCCGCAAAGGCGATCTGGCCGGGATGGTGCTTTAGCGCAGCCGAGCGTTTGGTAAGGATCACCTCAATCCCGCGCGGGGTCTCTTCTAACAAAACCAGTACAGCCGCAGGGCGCAATGTGCGGCCTTCGGGCAGTGTGACGTCTGGATTAAGATCAAAATCAGAAGACGACGGCGCCGCTGTTTCCAGCGCGCGCCGCACGTCGTTTAATGTGGGTTGATCACTCAACCTGCTTTTCCGCCTCAAACCCCAACGTTTTGGGGTCAAAGGTGTAATGCGCCCCGCAGAATTGGCAGTCTGCGGTTACTGTGCCTTCGACCGTAGTCATTGTTGCGATGTCCTTGGCTGAGTAGATGCTCAGACTTTGGCGAACTTTGTCCTCCGAGCACGTGCAACCAAACTCCACTGGCTGCGCATCATAGACCCGCGGCGCTTCTTCGTGGAACAAACGGGTCAGAAGCTCAGTGGGTTGAACAGATGGGCCAACAAGCTCAAGCTGCTCAACTGTATCAAGCAACACATTCGCGCGCGTCCAGTTTTCACCAGCTTCGCCATCCAGAACATCGTTTGCTTCCAGCAACCCGTCATCGCCAGTACCCCCATCTTTGGCGACAAAAGGCGATGCTTTGGGCATATGCTGAAGCATCACGCCGCCCGCACGCCATTCCGTTGCCTCACCCGGTATGGTGGACTGGCCATAAGCCAGCGCAAAACGTGTGGGCAGCTGCTCGGACTGCGCGAAATAGGACTGCGCGCAGTTCGACAGTGACTCGCCGGCAATCGGCGTGATCCCTTGATACGGCGTCATGCCCTTGCCCTGATCAATCAGGATCGCAAAGTAGCCTTTGCCGATCTGGCTGAACGGATCCGCTTTATGATCGAGCCGGTCTGCATCATAACTGGCATAGGCGCGGATGCGGCCGGGCTTACCATCAGCCTCGGGCGCATAGTAATCTGTAGCGATCAAGCGGGCAGGCCCGTCGCCCCGCACTTGCAGCGATAGCTTCCACCGCAGCTTCATTGTTTGCCCGATCAGCGCAGTGAGCAAAGACATCTCAGCCACTAACGCTTCGATCAGAGGCGGGTAGTTGTGCTGCGCCAACACATTTTCCAAAACCCCGTCCAGCCGCGCAACGCGGCCGCGGATGTCAGAGCGATCAAGCTGAAATGGCAGGACAGTATCGTCCCACGCGATTTTTGAACCAAGTGTCATGAGAAGCCTCACTGGGCGCCCGGCATCGGGCCAAGCGCATTTTGGGGTTGGCATATCGCGTCCATATAGGGACAACAAGACGCGGTCCAAGGGTCGCAGCGCTATCAGAATGTAAGGATCCGCTATGCGCAGATTTGGGCACCCACCCGAAACCGGCCGCCGCTACACCCTAAGACCCGGTGCATATGCCATTTTGGTACAGGGCAATGACTTGCTTTTGACCCATCAAATGGCGCCCTGGCCAGAGTTTCAATTGCCCGGTGGCGGCATTGACCCGGGCGAAGATCCGATCCCGGCCCTTCAGCGCGAAGTGGTCGAAGAAACCGGCTATACCATAGCGCGCCCGCGCCGCATTGGCGCTTTCCGGCGATTCACCTTTATGCCGGAATATGATTTGTGGGCCGAAAAGCTCTGCACCATCTATTTGGCAAAACCTGCGCGCCGCCTTGGTCCACCAACCGAAGACGGGCATACCGCCGTTTGGATGCCAGCGCCCGTCGCCGCCGAAGCTGTTGCAGTGGATGGCGATCGGCATTTCATCCGTCAAGTTTTCGGATTGCCCGCATATTCCAAAAGCACGCCGCTTAGATCGTCTTGAAATCCCTCATCGGCCAGTGCCGTGCCTAGATCCCAGACCAGCGCCTCAAGCATCGCGGGGCCGCTGAGGCTGCGCGATGCCCCAAGAAGCCGCGTCAATCCAGCCTCTGCCAAGAATGTTCCATCCTTGAGCGTTGCCTCTGTGAACCCGTCTGACAGAATGGCAAGCCGGTCACCGGGGCCAAGGGTCAGCTCAATATCGGCATAGTCCGCGCCGGGAATCAGCCCAACAGGCAGGCCGCCATCCCCCACGTATCGCACCGTGCCATCAGCTGTTTGCAAAGCCGGATGCGGGTGTCCGGCCTGAACCATTGTGACCTTGCCGGTTGCGATCTCAAAATACCCAAGCAGGATGGTAAAGTAATGATCGGTTTCTAGATCTTCCATCACCAGCTCATTAAGATCAGCTACTGCCGCCGCAGGCGAGCGGGGCCGCCATCCGCCAGCTGGATCCTCTTGAATGGCGATGTTCTGGCGTGGGTTTGTCCCGCTAAGATATCCAGCAAGCCGCGCCGTCATCAATGCTGATGAAACCCCGTGCCCGGAAACATCCAGCGCAAAAAAGCCAGTGATGCCATCGCAGATCGGAAAATGCCCAACCAAATCGCCGCCCACATGCCCGCAGGATCGCAAGATCAAAGACAGCTTCGCCGGACCAAAATCAAGCATTCGGTCTCGCATCAGGGCCTGCTGCATCTTTCGCGCTTCGATCAAATCGGAATCCAGCGAATCAAAGCGGCCTTGAAGCTCCTTTAGCTTGGCTTGAATCCGCGTGCTTCGTTCGCGCTCACCAGCAATCCGCGCTTGGTGACGCTGAGCAACAGTAAGCAGCGTTGCAATCTCTGGGCTTCGCGGCGCGCCAGACAAAAGCGCATCTGCGCCTGCCTCAAGCGCGGCTTGGCCTTCGCCATTGGGAAGAAAGGGCGCGAAATCAAAAAGAGCTGCATTCGCAATCACAAACGGCAGCTGCGGAAGCTTTTCATCCAACAAAAGCCGCAAGAATTTCTCACCGCTCACGTCCAATGCGGTCCAATGCAAGATCAACACATCCGGTGCATAGCTTTGTGCGGCACTCAGACCGTCCTGCGCCGTTCCGGCCCGGCGGACATCCAGACCGCGAGCGCGCAAGTGACCCTCTATAACCAAGGCTTCGTTTCCGGGTTGCCCAACAAGGAGCACCCGTTCCAAGCAACCCGGCGGCTGCTCCGTTTTCGCAAGGGAGGAGACAAACATTTACCAGCACCTAATCACACAACTTCGGCGCAACTTGCACTCACAAGGTTTAACGGTATGTGAAGTCCGGACTCTAGATTACGAAATTTGTCAGCGTCTCATCGTCTGTGATGTCATTAAACGCAAAGCCTGCAGCGGTTAGCTGTTTGAAAAGGCGGTCAAAATTCTGGGCGTTCGTGGTTTCAATACCGATCAAAACAGATCCGAAATTTCGCGCAGATTTCTTAAGATATTCAAAGCGGGCAATGTCATCTTCGGGCCCAAGCATGCCCAGAAACTCTTTTAGCGCACCGGGCCGCTGAGGCAGCCGCAGAATCATGTACTTCTTAAGCCCGGAATATCTTTGCGCACGCTCCTTCACCTCAGGGAGGCGCTCGAAATCGAAATTTCCCCCAGACGTCACGCAAACCACAGTTTTGCCCGCAATACGGGGCCGCAGCGTGTCTAGAACATCAATAGAGAGCGCTCCGGCAGGCTCCAGAACGATACCTTCAAGGTTGAGTATTTCCAGAATGGTCGTGCAGATCCGATCCTCTGGCGCAACGATTATGTTGTCCAAGCTTGTGCCGTTAAGCTCTGTGAACGTCTCAGCGCCGATGCGAGCCACCGCTGCGCCATCCACAAACGTATCAATCCTCGGAAGCGTCACAGGCTGACCCGCCTTGATCGCAGCAACAAGGCTGGCTCCGCCCTGTGGCTCCACAAAAATCAGCTCAGTTTGAGGGGCGATCTCTCGCAAAAGCTTGGATGCGCCAGAGCTAAGACCGCCACCACCCACTGGCAGGATCATCATATCTGGCGCGCACCCAAGCTGCGCGAGCACTTCAAGCGTTACCGTTGCCTGACCCTCAATCACATCAGGATCATCAAAAGGAGACAGAAAATGCCCGCCTTGTTGGGCGCAAAAATCCTGCGCAGCCGCAAGGCAATCATCAAAGTAATCGCCCACAAGACGGACCTCGACCATGCCCTTTCCGAACATTCGGGTTTTTTGGATCTTTTGCTGCGGGGTTGTCACCGGCATGAAAATCACGCCGTGCCGCTGCAAATGTTGGCACACAAAAGCAACGCCCTGGGCATGGTTGCCCGCGCTCGCACAAACAAAAAGATCCTGATCCGGCGAATGGGCCAGAAACTTGGTCATCGCGTTGAACGCACCGCGCAGCTTGTAAGAACGTACCGGGCTCA
The DNA here is from genome assembly GCA_937995865.1 of uncultured Paracoccaceae bacterium. Classification (GTDB taxonomy): domain Bacteria; phylum Pseudomonadota; class Alphaproteobacteria; order Rhodobacterales; family Rhodobacteraceae; genus Shimia_B. Next base: position 34,337 of record CALKJA010000198.1, read on the forward strand.
AATCTTCGCGCTTGAGCCAAATCTCAGCGCCATAAACACCACTAAGATGGTCGTTCTTCTGAAACGGCGTTTCAGGGAACAGGTTGCGCATGGCGGAGGCCGCCACACGCACGGATGACTCAAAATTGCTCATGAGTGCCTGCCTGCCCGACAGGCCACGGATACGCAAGCGTCAGGTCAAATCACGACCTTCAACCGCGACGCCGTAGATCGTCGTTGCAAGGCTGACCGACAACAGCGTCGAAATCAAACCAGCCGCGGCAGATGCAATGATCAGCAGGATGGTTGAGAAGAAGAAGACGCTCGCGATCAGCTGAAGCGCAACGGTAAACGCCCCCACAATCAACGCGGCCCACAGAATCGAAAGACCCAGCGGACCGGTCAGGGTCCACGCTTCTTTCACGCCCATCTTACGGCCAATCGAAGCGGCGGGCAGGATCATGGACCACCGCGTGAACAGCCAAATTGCGAAGAGCACAAAAACAACGGTGAACGCGGATATTACCGCGATTACGCCAGCAGAAGGCTCCTGCCCTCCACCAACTGCCGCCACACCAGCTGCCAGAATACCGAACGGCAATGAAATTGCGATCATAAGTACAAAAAGCAGGATCAGCCGACCAATATACATAAAGACCTCAGCCTTGCGGAATGCCGGGGCGTAGCCGGTTGGGTACTCCTCAGCCAAAACAAACCGGTGCCACCCAACAGCAAGCCAAGCCCCGAAAACAAGCGAGGCAATAAGGATAGTAAATTGGATCACAAATACACTGCCGCCGCGTTGCATGAGAACTTCGGGCGATGATGCATCTATCGTGCCCAACAGCAAAAACGGCACGGCAAGCGATACCGCTTGAATAAGAATGAACGGCACAAGGCTAAGTTTAAGCGCGTCGGAGAAATTGGAAAACAGCATGCGGAACGCGTGGCTGACCATCTTAAATGACATGGTGAATTCTTTCTAAGCGATTGGATATAAGCCGTGCCGCTTTCTAGCCCATCTTGCCGCCCCGTTCAAAACCCGATAACCGCCCCGTGAACCCAAAAAACGCGGGAGTGTTCCATGTCTGCACCAAAGAAAGTCGTTCTGGCCTATTCTGGAGGTCTTGATACGTCGATCATTCTGAAATGGTTGCAAACGGAATACGGCTGCGAAGTGGTGACGTTCACGGCCGATCTTGGCCAAGGCGAAGAGCTTGAGCCAGCGCGCAAGAAAGCAGAGCTTATGGGCGCGTCCTCGATCTATATCGAAGACCTCCGCGAAGAGTTCATCCGCGATTTTGTGTTCCCGATGTTCCGCGCAAATGCGCTGTATGAGGGCCTGTATCTGCTAGGCACATCTATCGCGCGCCCGTTGATTTCCAAACGGTTGGTTGAGATTGCCGCCGCCGAAGGCGCGGATGCGGTCAGCCACGGTGCAACCGGCAAAGGCAATGATCAGGTGCGGTTCGAACTGGCGGCCTATGCCCTCAACCCTGATATCAAAGTAATCGCGCCTTGGCGGGAATGGGATCTGTCCTCGCGGACCCGGCTTCTGGAGTTTGCTGAAAAGAACCAAATTCCGATCGCCAAAGACAAACGCGGCGAAGCGCCGTTTTCGGTGGATGCAAACTTGCTGCATACCTCGTCCGAGGGCAAAGTGTTGGAAGATCCCGGGCAAGAAGCACCGGACTATGTCTATCAGCGTACCGTCGCCCCTGAAGACGCACCTGAAACGCCCGAAATGGTGGAAGTCACATTCGAGCGCGGCGATGCCGTGGCCATTAACGGCGAAGCAATGAGCCCGGCCACGATCCTGACCAAACTCAACGAATTGGGCGGCAAGCATGGTGTGGGGCGCCTTGATCTGGTGGAAAACCGCTTTGTTGGCATGAAATCCCGCGGCATCTATGAAACGCCGGGCGGCACCGTCCTGCTGGAAGCGCATCGCGGCATCGAACAAATTACGCTTGATAGTGGCGCGGGCCACCTCAAAGACAGCATCATGCCGCGTTACGCAGAGCTGATCTATAACGGGTTCTGGTTCTCACCCGAACGCGAAATGATGCAGGCGCTGATCGACAAGAGCCAGGAGCATGTAAGCGGCACCGTTCGGGTGAAGCTTTACAAAGGCTCAGCCACCACCGTAGCCCGCTGGTCAGACCATTCGCTTTATTCCGAAGCACATGTAACCTTTGAGGATGACGCCGGTGCCTACGATCAGGAAGACGCCGCAGGCTTCATCCAGCTCAACGCGTTGCGCCTGAAGTTGCTGGCCGCACGGGATCGCCGCTTAGAAAAATAGGCTCTAAACAGGCCCAATCCTATGACCCGCTCAAAGGGCATTCCCTCTCCTTTTGCAGAGAGCGATACCCTTTTGCCTGCGAAGTGATCCAGCGTCACGATTGCTTAACTTGCCTCAGCCACATACCGCGGTGAGGCATCAAAAAGGATCACCTATGCTCACCGAGATCACAGACAAGCTGAACCGGGGGCTACAAAAAGTATCCCTTGAAGACACGCTCAAGTTCGATTGTGGGGGGGACGGCATCATTGTTCTGGCCGATGGTCAGGCAACAAATGCGGACCAAGACACGGACTGCACGATCCGCATCTCGGAATCGAACCTGTCAAAACTGATCGCTGGTGATCTAAACCCAATGACCGCCTTTGCGATGGGTAAGATCAAAGTTTCGGGCGATATGTCTGTAGCGATGAAGCTGGGTCAGTTGCTCAAAGGCTAATCGTTGGATTGATCCTCAGACGGTTCGGGCATTTCAGCCTCTTGCGTCCAATGATCCATCTTCTTTGCGATTGATTTGAGCCCATCCGCAGAGGGCTGGATGGGCGCTGCTTTCGCTGCGCTGCTCATAAATGCCGAAGTGCGGAAAAGCGGCGCCAGAACACGCGCCGCCCCGCTGGCCGCGGGCGCAGAGGTTATCCCTTTGGCGTGTAACCGCGCCATGAGGGTAACAGATTGGGCAGTGGAAACCTTGATACTCTTTACTAAAACACCCGCTGACACACTTGACCGCGCTCGAGCGGTTGCCACAGCCCAAGCATACTGCCCGGGTGTGACAACCGCCGCCTGAGTGGAGGCGGCAAACATGCTTGCAGGGGCAGAAACAACACTGACCGCAGCAAGGCTGGAACTCATAAACTCTCTACGCTTCATGGGTTGTATATCGGTACATGACAGCTTTTTTCATGGGGAAAGGCGGCCGCAGTTTTCCCCGCACCCTAGAGTTGTCACCGATTCAAACGTTTGGATTTGAGTAAGGTTTGCACCGGACGGTCCAGTGCAGGAAATCATATGTATGGTTTGTGCATCGGATGTGTACGGGTTGTGTATGTGGCGCTAACGCAACTGTTGCGCCGCCCGGTTCTCAAGCCCGCGTTAACCAATGCGCAGTGATTTCGCGCGCATCTCTTCGTAACTGGTAAGCGCGTCGTGGATCATTGGCGCAAAATCAGATGGCACATCAGGGATAGGACCTTCGGCGCTGTCAAATCCCGTTGAGCGGTGAACAGCGTCATACCAATGCGGTGCCCAAGCGCCATCGAATGGTCTTGGTCCTGCATCCCAAAGCAGCATTGCCGGATCAAAAGGAAGGCCCAACGCCGCGCAAAGGGCTGACAAAGCGGCTTTTGGATCCCGGCGGATATCGGTGCTGTCAATGACAATAGGGTCCTTAACCGCTTGATAAATCGCGTCAATCATCGTGAATCCAAGATCCTCGGCCGTGGGAGCCTCGCGCTTGCGCAAGTAGCTGGCCAATACCCGCGCGGGATGGCGGATCAAGATGACATTGCGAACATCTTTGGCCCAATCCATTGGAAAGCTGGGCAGCATGTGATGTGCCATATATTTCTCATATTGGTGCGGCGTATCAAAGCGCCGCAACCCATCAGGGACGCGGGCGGGATCACACTCCATCGCGTCCATAGTCTCTTGGCCCAAAGGGTGCTCGATTTGGGAAACCTTAAGAAATGCGCCGTAAAAAGGCTCATCCACGGCAGTCATATCTGCACGATTACCAAAGCTATACATAAGCGCCGTCGATAGATTCCGCGGCCCTGACCAAACAGCGACCCTCATGCGCAGTCCTTTGCTATTAACGATTTGTAAAGGTTTCGAAGCCTCTCCGTCATGGGGCCCATTTCACCGCGTCCGATTTGCCGCCCATCAATCTCGGACACCGGCGTTTGTGCTCCGAATGTTCCGGTGAGAAAGGCTTCATCCGCACCATAGGTATCCACAAGCGAATAGTTGCGTTCATAAACCGGGATTCCATCGGCACGACACAGATCAATCACCTTTTGCCGGGTGATCCCATTCATGCAGTAATCCCCTGTTGAGGTCCAAACTGCCCCGTTTCTTACAATGAAAAAGTTACAGGCATTGGTCGTATTCACGAACCCATGAACATCCAGCATCAACGCTTCGTCCGCGCCAGCCTTTTCCGCAGCAATACACGCAAGGATGCAATTGAGCTTGGAGTGAGAGTTCAGTTTCGGATCCTGTGTCATCGGCAACCCACGCTGATGCGGCACAGTTGCCAGACGAATAGGGCGCGGGATCTTGGGCTTGGAATGCTCCATAATGATCACCATTGTCGGCCCGGATCGGGAAAGGGCCGGGTGCTGAAAGGGGCGGATCTTAACGCCACGTGTGACCATCAATCTGGCATGGGCATCTGTGTGCATTTCATTGGCCAAACGCGTGTTTTCTAAGGCTTCACGCACCCCGGCGCGATCCAAATGCAGCTCAAGATCAATCGCTTTCGCGGCTTCAAACAGCCGGTCCAGATGCTCCTCCACAAAGGCCCAGCGCCCGTTGTAAAGCCGCAGCCCCTCCCACACGCCATCGCCCAGCATAAAGCCACTGTCATAAACGCTAACCCGCGCTTGATCCTTGGGAACAATCGCGCCATCCAAATAGATCAGGATGTCTTCGTTGCGGGTGTCTTCATCGGCTTGGTGAGTTGTAATTTTGTCCATGGTTCTGAGGTTTGACGTGTGGATCAAAACTTTCAAGCGGTAACTTGGGCGTGACCTCCCGGCCCCGTGAATTCCTATTTCAACGCATACAGCGTTAACGTGGATTCAACGACAGGAGGCATTCATGCTGAACCCAACACATCAACCCCGTCCCTTCCTTGCGGCGCTGGCCATTGGCATTGCCGTACTCTTGCAAACCGCACAGGCCCATGCCCGAGACGTGCAAACCGTCATCCTTGCTGGCGGCTGTTTCTGGTGCATCGAATCCGATTTTGAGAAAGTCAAAGGCGTGCTTGGCGTCAAAAGCGGCTTCTCTGGTGGATCGGTTTCTAACCCCACCTATAAGCAAGTCACATCCGGCGGCACCGGCCACTACGAAGTTGTCGAGGTCCGTTATGACGCCGATCGCGTTTCTTTGGACTCTCTGCTCAGCGCGTTCTTCCGCTCTATTGATCCAACGGATGCGGGCGGCCAATTCTGTGACCGGGGGGATAGCTACCGCTCTGCGATCTTCTATGGCTCAGCATCGGAAAAGGCTGTGGCGGAGCAAGTGAAAGCAAGCGCTCAATCCGCGCTGGGGCGCAACATTGTCACCCCAATCCTGCCGAAAAAGCCCTTCTATGCGGCCGACGAGTACCATCAGGATTACTATAAAAAGGATGAAATCATCCTCACCCGCTTCGGGCCACGCTCCAAGGCAGAAGCCTATAAGCGCTATCGTGCAGCATGTGGCCGCGACGACCGCGTGAAACAGCTTTGGGGCAGCCAGGCCGCATTCACACACTAAGTGCGGGTCTGCTTACAAAACGCGTTAACTTCATCGCGGCTCGGAATGGCGTCTGCTGTTCCGGGCCGTGTGACTTTGAGCGCACCTGCCCCTGCGGCCAGCGCCAAAGCATCAACCGTTGAAAGGCCCTGATCAAGACCACCAACAAAAAAACCGAGAAACGTATCGCCGGCGCCTGTGGTGTCCACTGGTGTTACGGGCACGGCATCCGCATGGCTGGTCTGTTTGGTAGTCAGGTCGATGTAATCGGCACCGTCGGCGCCGCGTGTTATGACGATACCTTGCACGGGTAGCTCTGCAATCGGTTTACCGAAAGCCGCTTCAAGCTGCTGTGCCTCAACATCATTCACGACAATCACATCAACAAACGGCAGCACCGCACGCACGGCATCCGCATCAAAAGGTGCAGCGGAGTAAATCACCTCTAATCCCTGTGCCTTAGCGGCTTTTGCGGCCTCAGGCTGGTGAGACGTTTCGTTTTGCAAGATCAGACGATCGCCGGGTTTTGCCTCGGCCAAGGCGGCCTCTATCGCTTTGGTAGACTGGATGAGATTTGCGCCAGAATAGATGATGATCGCATTCTCACCATCTGAAGCGACTGAAATAATCGCATGGGCTGTTGGTGCGTCCACGGTTTTAATATGCCGGACATCAACGCCAAGATCTTGCATGCGATCCACGGCCCAAGCGCCATCCGTGCCGACCGCGCCAATATGGATCACATTAGCACCAGCCTGAGCCGCTGCGACGGATTGGTTCGCGCCTTTGCCCCCCAAACCAATTTTGTGGTCGGTGGCTGCCAATGTTTCACCCGGTGCCACGATGTGTGGCACCGAATAGAAATGATCGGCGTTGATTGAGCCTAAGCAGAATATTGTCATCGTATGTTACAGGCGGCGATGATCGCCATTGTCAGGATATCATTTGCCGTTGAGACGTTCGAGCAAAGCTGAACAGGCTTATCGATTCCGGTAAGAATTGGTCCGATCACCGTTGCACCAGCCATTTCCTGCATCAGCTTAACTGAGATCGAGGCCGAATGCCGGGCCGGGACAACAAGCACGTTGGCAGGGCCAGACAATCGACAGAAAGGATAATTCGCCATCGCCTTAGCATTGAGGGCCACGTCGACAGTCATCTCGCCTTCAAATTCAAAATCAACACCGCGCTCTTCAAGCACTTTGGGGGCTTGATGCATTTTCTCCGCCCGTTCTGATACCGGGTACCCAAAGGTTGAGAAGCTTACGAACGCTACACGGGGCTCAAGACCCAGTGCCGCCGCCACACCAGCTCCACGCTCAGCGATATCTGCAAGGTCATGCTCATCAGGCCATTCATGGACAAGAGTATCCGCGACAAGCACGATCCGCCCCCGGTGAAGCAGCGCGGTCACACCTACGGCTCCTTGTGACGGCTGTGCGTCAAACACGTGATTGATCAGCTCAAGGATATGAGCGCTTTTTCGGGTTGCGCCCGTGACCACGCCATCCCCGTGCCCATGTGCCGCCATCAGGGCCGCAAACACATGCCGATCCCGCGCCGCAAGCCGATGGATGTCTTGCCGGTCAAAGCCCTTGCGTTGCAGGCGCGCAGAGAGAAAATCCTTGTAGGTCTCAAGGTGCTCTGTGTTTGCCGCATTTGCGATCTCAAGCTCATCACATGCATCCCCAAGGCCCAACGCATCAAGATCCGCTTTCACTTCGGCTTCTCGGGCAATGACAATCGCTTGGCCCATGCCCTGCCGCTGATATTGAACCGCTGCACGCAATACTCGCGGATCGTCCCCTTCGGCAAAGATCATCCGTGCTTGGGCCGCGCGCGCCCTCTCATTGATTCCAGACATGATCGAGGCTGTTGGATCCATCCGCGCCTTGAGGCCAAGCTCATAGGATTCCATGTCCACAATGGGCCGTCTGGCGACGCCTGTATCCATACCTGCGCGAGCCACCGCAGGCGGAATGCGGTGGATTAGTCTCGGATCAAAAGGTGTGGGGATGATATAATCACGTCCAAAGGACAGCTCTTTCCCATATGCAATTCCAACCTCATCCGGAACGTCTTCACGGGCAAGATCCGCCAAAGCCCGCGCGCAAGCGATCTTCATTTCATCGTTGATGGCGCGAGCATGAATGTCCAACGCACCACGGAAGAGATATGGAAAACCCAGCACATTATTGACCTGATTGGGGTAATCAGACCGCCCGGTTGCAACAATCGCATCCGGACGTACGGCTTGTGCATCTTCTGGCGTGATTTCCGGATCCGGGTTCGCCATTGCAAAGATTACCGGGTCTTTGGCCATGCTTGCGACCATCCCCGGAGTGACTGCCCCTTTGACAGAAACGCCCAGAAACACGTCCGCGCCGTCCATTGCCTGCTCTAATGTTCGCAGGTCTGTTGAAACGGCATGGCCAGACTTCCACTGGTTCATCCCTTGAGTTCGGCCCTGGTAGATCACGCCTTTGGTGTCGCAGACGATACAATTTTGATGCTGCGCACCCATCGACTTGAGCAGCTCGATACAAGCAATACCCGCAGCACCTGCGCCGTTGAGAACGATCTTCACATCTTCGATCTTCTTTCCCGAAAGCTTCAACGCGTTCAGAAGGCCGGCGGCACAAATCACCGCCGTGCCGTGCTGATCATCATGGAAGACGGGGATATCCATTTCTTCCTTGAGCCGCTGCTCGATGATGAAGCATTCAGGCGCTTTGATGTCTTCAAGATTGATCCCGCCAAAGGATGGACCCATCAACCGCACAGCATTTACGAAGGCGTCAACGTCTTCGGTGTCCAGTTCCAGATCGATAGAGTTCACATCAGCAAATCGTTTGAAGAGAACCGATTTGCCCTCCATCACGGGTTTCGATCCCAATGCACCAAGATTGCCCAAACCAAGAACGGCTGTACCATTGGAAATTACAGCAACAAGATTGCCCTTGTTGGTATAGTCATAGGCCAGTTCGGGGTTATCCGCGATTGCAAGGCAAGGATGTGCAACGCCGGGCGAATAAGCAAGGCTCAAGTCCCTCTGTGTTGCCATTGGTACAGTCGCCTGAATCTCAAACTTCCCCGGTGATGGCTCCATGTGAAAATGAAGCGCGTCCTCAGGCGTGACTTTGATGTTGGACATTCGGGTCTCCCTCCCCGTTTTTTTCGCAAGCTATCGGGCGTTTTCATCCCACACAACCGAACCTGCCCTTTTCGCCGGATGTTAGCGACGATACTGTTTGCGGCAGGGGGATGCCGCAGATGAGCAGCACAGCGACCGTGACGCCAATGATGGCACAATTCCTTGAGATCAAGGCGGACTATCCGGACGCGCTCTTGTTCTATCGGATGGGCGATTTTTATGAATTGTTCTTTGACGATGCCGTAGCGGCAGCGGCGGCCCTGGATATTGCATTGACCAAACGCGGCAAGCATCTAGGCGCTGATATCCCGATGTGCGGTGTGCCGGTGCATGCGGCTGAGAATTATCTTTTGACCCTGATCCGCAAAGGATTTCGGGTTGCCGTTGGGGAGCAGCTTGAAAGCCCAGCGGAGGCCAAAAAGCGTGGATCCAAATCAGTCGTGAAGCGTGGCGTGACAAGGCTTGTGACGCCCGGCACTCTTACTGAGGAATCCCTTTTGGATGCTCGGCGAAATAACTTTCTCGCTGCGTTTGCCACTGTTCGAGATGTTGGTGCGCTAGCTTGGGTCGATGTTTCAACAGGTGAGCTCCGCGTTGCGACGTGTCCGCGCGTGAAACTGGGCCCAGAGCTTGCACGTCTTACACCTGCTGAAGTTTTGCTCAGTGAGGCGCTTTTTGTCGAATTAGAACCTGTAATCTTGGAACTTGGGGGTGCTGCTACAGAGCTGGTTCGCGGGGCATTCGACAGTGAGCAAGCATCGGAGTTGGGTAAGCGAATCTTTGGTGTGGCCAGCCTTGAGGTATTCGCCCCATTTACCCGGGCTGAAACCTCGGCGCTGGGCGCGTTGCTCAATTATCTTGAACTCACTCAAAAAGGGAAACTGCCACTTTTGCGGCCTCCCGTGCGCGAGACTCAAAACCAAACTGTTGAGATTGACAGCGCAACGCGACGCAATCTTGAGCTAACACGCGCGCTGAATGGCGCAAAGTCTGGCTCGCTTTTGGCAAGTATCGACCACACACAAACAGCGGCGGGCGGGCGAATGCTGGAGCGGCGTCTTTCAAGCCCCTCTCGCGATCTTGACCTCATTCACCAGCGGCAGGACGAAACCGAAGCACTTGTGGAGCAGGGTTTGCTGCGGGGAGATTTGCGGGCCTGCCTCAAGGAGTGTCCAGATCTTGAGCGGGCGATGTCTCGTCTTTCACTAGAACGCGGCGGGCCACGTGACTTGGCGGTTGTATCGCGAGCGATCGGAGCTGCAGAGCGTTGCGCCGCGATTGTTGGTAATCATGCGGACGCTTTGGCGAGATATAACCCGACTCTTAAAGCGCTCCCAGACCTTGCGAAGCTTTTGGATGATGCGTTGGTTGCGGAACCCTCTTTGTTGGCCCGTGACGGTGGGTTTGTGGCCACTGGGTATGACGCCGAGCTAGATGAGCTTCGTAACTTGCGGGATGAAGGTCGCAGCGTGATTGCCCGCCTACAAAGCGATTATTCAGGTCAAACCGGGATCCCGTCGCTTAAGATCAAGCATAACAATGTGCTGGGTTACTTCATCGAAACAACAGCGACACATGCTGAAAAGATGCTGGGTCCACCTCTGAATGAAGCGTTCATCCATCGGCAAACAACCGCGAACGCCGTGCGCTTTACGACAGTAGAACTGTCTGAGTTAGAGACTAAAATCCTAAATGCAGGGCAAGAGGCCATTGCAATCGAACTGCGGTTCTTTGCCATGCTCCGCGACGAGATCCTTTCAAAGTCAGCCGGTCTTGCCGATCTTTCAGAATCTCTGGCTGCTTTGGATGTGGCTGCGAGCCAAGCAGAGTTAGCAAGCCGCTCCAATTGGGTTCGGCCAGAAGTTACTGCGGGATTGGAGTTTGAAATCTCGGGAGGGCGGCACCCGGTTGTAGAGGCTGCATTGGTCACAAGCGGTGCACCCTTTGTGGCGAATGATTGCGCATTGGGCGAAGGAGGGCGTGTTTGGCTGATCACGGGCCCAAACATGGCGGGTAAATCGACATTCCTGCGTCAGAACGCTCTGATTGCAATTCTTGCGCAGATGGGGGGGTTTGTGCCCGCCAATAGCGCCCGGATTGGGGCGGTTTCACAAGTCTTTAGTCGGGTTGGCGCTTCGGATGATCTGGCACGTGGACGATCAACTTTTATGGTCGAGATGGTCGAAACTGCTGCGATCCTCAATCAAGCTGACGACCGGGCGCTTGTTATCCTTGATGAGATTGGGCGCGGCACATCCACTTATGACGGGCTTTCCATTGCATGGGCTTCACTAGAACACCTGCATGACGTGAACCAAAGCCGTGCTCTCTTTGCGACGCATTACCATGAAATGACTGCGCTCTCGGCAAAACTGGATCATGTGGAAAACGCAACAATGGCAGTTAAGGAACATGCCGGTGATGTCGTGTTTTTGCATGAGGTGCGCAAAGGGGCTGCGGATCGGAGCTATGGCGTACAAGTGGCGAAACTCGCCGGTCTTCCACCACGTGTTATTGATCGCGCGCGTGTCGTATTGGAAGCTTTGGAAAAGGGTGAGCGCGAAGGCGGCGGCACCCGAGCGGCCCTGATCGATGATCTTCCACTTTTTGCGAATGTCGCAAGCCCCGTGCGCAATGACCCACATAAAACATCTGAGGTCGAGGAAAAGCTCGCCGGAGTTCATCCCGACGAGCTGACAGCGCGTGCCGCGCTGGATCTTGTGTATGAATTGACGGCGCTCTTACGTCGGGTTGGATGAAACCCCAACCTGCGCAGGCCGAAGCAAGCGATCGTGGAGCATGAAGCCTTCGGCAGCGACCTGAATAATCTCACCCGCTTTTGTGCCCGGAACAGGGGCTTCAAACATCGCTTGGTGATGTTGAGGGTCAAATTTATCGCCAACGTCCGGCGTGATCGGTTCAATTCCGTGCTTGGCAAATGTATTCACCAGCTCGCGCATGGTAAGCTCGACGCCTTCCATCAAGGCGGCATCTGCTTCGCCCTCGGCTTCAGAGGCAGCCTGAATTGCGCGCTTCATATTGTCAAAAACAGGAAGCAGATCGCGGGCAAGCTTGGAGCCGCCATAGTTCTCAGCCTCTTTGCGATCACGTTCTGACCGCTTGCGCGAATTCTCGGCATCAGCCAATGCACGCATAAATTTGTCTTGAAACGAGTCCCGTTCCGCGCGCAGCTGGTCTAGCTCAGCAGCTTCTTCGGTAATCTCTGCCGTTTCTTCGGCCATCTCTTCGGCCTCTGCCTCATCGATGTCATCCAGAAACTCGTCCAGTGAGTCCTTGTTCGCCATGTTATCCTCTTAGCCTCGCTCAGTGAGCACGCGACCCACCAGTTCTGCTGTATAATTCACAATGGGCACGATGCGCCCGTAATTAAGGCGCGTGGGTCCAATTACTCCGACGGCTCCCACGACCTTACGGTCTGCGTTCATATAGGGAGACACCACCAGAGAGGAACCCGAAAGTGAAAAGAGTTTGTTCTC
>CALKJA010000199.1 GCA_937995865.1 uncultured Paracoccaceae bacterium
CCATTCACAACAAAGGTTACACCGTTGTTGGGCTAAATGGCGATAAACTGCAACTGAAGCCAATGAACGATGCTGGATCTCCTGCAGAGGAATTCAGCGAAAGCGACATTGCAGCCCTAAGGGCCTCAAACCATTGGCGATATTACCCTTCGACTGACGAGCTTAACCGGAAACATTGTTGGACCCGTCAACAGCGCTTTGCCTTGATCAGCGCATCGAAAGAAGACCGTGAAAGAGCGATATTTGTCTATATGCAAGTCATGGCTGTCCGCCAACTCTCAGAAGCCGGGGCTATCGTTCTCACACCACGCAGCCTTGAGGACAATTGGAAGAAATTCACGGATCTGCTTCATGATCGTGAAGAAGTCAGAAAACTCTGTGGGCGTATCCTGCGCGCGGGCGAAGAATTACCGGTTCGCAGAAAACCGCACCGACCGGCAACTTTGCTCAAGAAGGTTCGTCTGCTTCGTGCGCATAACTACGACATATCGTGTCTACTGCCGCGATATAGTCGGCCCAAGTCGGAAGCTGGCAGGCTCTCCCCGGAAACGGAAGAGTTCATCGCCGACTACATCCGCGCTTTCGCCAACCCCGATAAACCGAAGAAATACGCCGTTGCGCAAAACTGCATAAGTGCCATGGAAACGGAAAATGCCCGTCGCCGTGAGACGAATGAACCTCCACTGAAGGCATCCCTGAAAACTGTTGTTCGCAGGATTGAGGCGCAAGACCCGTTTGAGATGGCCTGCTTTAGGGAGGGTATCGATGAAGCGCGGCGTCGCTACGCGTCATCAAAAGGTGGCACACCAGTGCAATATCCCTTGGAACGTGTTGAGCTCGACGCTTGGAAGGTTGATCTCAGAACCCTCCTTGCGCGCCTTGGCATTCTTGACCAGCTTCCTCGACGGGTCCGTAGGGCAATTCCTAACGGTCGTCGGTGGATTTATGTTGTAATTGATTGCGCAACCCGCATCGTCCTTGGCCTTCGTGTAGCTGCAACCCCAAGCGCTGAGGAAGCGCGCAAAGCAATCAACATGGCATTTGTCGACAAGACAGAATTCGCCAAGGCTGTTGGTGTAGAAAGTCATTGGGCCTACTTTGGTGGAGTACATCAACTCGCGCGTGACACCGGAAGTGACTTTATATCCGACGATTTCACCACATCGGTAAATACTTGCGGTGCGATCATGCTGTTCCCTCCGGTGAAAGTGCCCGAACTGCGCGGTCGCGTTGAACGGTTGTTTGGCACAATGGCACGACAATTGATGCCGCAACTGACGGGGCGCACCTTCGCCAATATTAATGAACGAGGAGACCATCCAACCGAAGAACGCGTTGTGCTCGATGACGATGACCTATTGCGCATTCTCGTGCTCTACGTCGTTGATCACTATCACCATCAACCACATGGTGGTTTGGGTGGGCAGACACCAGCAAATCGATGGGCAGAACTCGCTGAGGAATACGGCGTCTCAGAACCGCCGGATATCAACACCCGTCGCGTCGCATTTGGTATTGAATTCGAGCGTAAGCCCTCCAAGATGGGTGTTGTCGTATACAGCAACCACTATTCATGCCCCGAGTTAGAGGTATTCCGGCGTAAACACCCCCGTCGCAGTGTCCGTGTTCGGATCGATCCTGCCAACATTGGCGCTGTCTCAATAGAGATCGACAAAGCTTGGTATCAGGCGGAAGCTGTTAACGGTGAAGCATTGGAGGGGATCACCCTCCCTGAGTGGATCCAAGGCCTTCGCGATATTCGTGAGAAATACGCAAATGAAGCTCTGCTGACGCTTAAACTGCGCAACGATACCATCGCAAAGATTAAGGCGATCAATACCGCTGCGCGCAAGCGGGCACAGCTACTACCCATTGAGTTCTCTGAGGCGCGCCTGAAGGAGCTCGAGAAGCGGCTTTGTGCGGGCACGATGTTTGACCACCCACAGACTCCACCGGAGCAAAGCGATGAAGTGCCGTTCGGGCGGAAGGTGCATCCACACGATCCGCATGCCGAAGACAATGAACCAACGCCCACGGATCAGCGTCGACCTGATCCTGATGATGGCGATTGGGAAATTGAGGAGTAGACCAATGGATCAGAACAAATTCGCCCGTATTGCCCAAGTAACCGTCAAGTTAAGTGCCAAGTTTCTGCGGCATCGCAACTATCAAAAACTAGAGGAGGCCATTGGCCTCCTCGAAGCCACGCGCCGCGCTGAACTGGAAAGTGGTTTACCACAAGAAGCATATGGAGTCGCTTTGGTCGGTAATGCCGGATCGGGTAAATCAACCGCACTATCGCACCTCTTCCGAACCCATCCCACTCTCAATCTCTTGCGCCAAGACGTCGTCCAAGCCGATGTTGCCAGCATTTTGGTGCCAAGTCCCTCGACACTGAAATTGGTTGGACGGTCTTGCCTCACAGGGTTGGGTTATCCGCTGCAGCGGGACCGCACTGCGGGGGTCATCTGGGAATTGGTGCAGCATCATTTGCAGCAACGGCAGACGCTATTGCTACACCTTGATGAAGCCCAAGATCTCATGCGCAGTCGAAGCGCAAGTGAGATGACTGCTGTCGTCAACACCCTCAAATCGCTAATGCAGCACAAAGAATGGCCAGTCGGTTTGGTTCTGAGTGGGTTGCCAGATCTGAAGCAGCTCTTAAACAATGACACGCAGCTTGGGCGTCGTTTCGAGCCCATCGAGTTTTCCCAGATCAGTTACGAAACTGACGCCGGGAATGTCGCCAAAATCATCGGTCAGTACGGCAAGGAGTCGGGCCTCGCGGTTGCTGATGAGATGCTTGGCAGAGACGTTGTGCAGCGACTCATCTATGCCGGTTCGAGTGAATTGGGCATTGTCATAAAACTGATCATTGCGGCCATCCGTGAGGCATTGCTGTCCGGTTCCCCTAGGTTGGAGACAGATCACTTCATTGCTGCCTTCTCCCGTAAATCTGGTTGCGTTGATGATCTCAATCCGTTCGTCAGGGAGGATTTCACAGAAACCGATCCAAGGTTGTTGCTGACCACAAACGAAGACCTCGTGACCGCTGATACGGTGTGGAGTGGCTTGAAATGAGCAAGCTTGCACTGACTTTGCCATACCAGGATTACGAACCTCCCTATTCCTATTTTTCGCGTGTAGCTGCGCGGAACGGCTGGAGCTTTGCGGAGAGTTTTGTCGCTGACATGGGGACAACCTGGCAGGCAATCTGGCGCGGTAACGATGCCGCTATCCGTAAGATGGCCCGTATCGCGTCGCAGGACCCCTCTGTATTGCTCAAATACAATTTGAGCCGAACACCAAACGGCAGATTTGCGTTGGGCCAAGAAAGACTTCGTTGGACGCAACTTGATCGCAGCATAATGCGGGTGTGCCCATCATGTCTAAAAGATGATCGTGAAAGTCATGGGGCACTGCGGCCCCATGGTCGGGTTCATTGGGTTCTATCGCACTATCGGGTTTGTGCGGTTCATCGTATTCCACTCATTGAATTGCCAAAGGCGGTCTATCCAAGGTGCCGGTTCGACGCGTGGCAAAGGATCAACGACAACTGGTACTGTATTGAAGAAAAAGCCGAGAAGACTGGACATGTGTTTGGCACCGGGTATTCAAACTATGTCGTAGACCGCCTCGCCCGCAAAGGATCTCAACTATGGTTAGATCAATTGCCGTTAGGGTTGGTTGGCCAATTTTGTGAACTTCTCGGCCTCACGCTGCGCTTTGGCAGCGACCAATCTCGGTATCCGTGCAGCACCGAAGAACTTGCTACTGCGACGGAAGTGGGTTTTCTTGCGGCGCAAGACGGTCCCAACGGCATTTGGGATGCATTGAATGTTATCCGGCGGGCCTCTACGGCAAAGGGCAATACCTTCAGCGGAGACTTCAGGAAGCTGTACACATGGCTAAATGCGATGGACGCAAAGGATCCTGACTATACGCCGTTATTGGATGTGATGGCGGAATTTGCTTTCAACGAGTATTCATTTGAAGTTGGAAGCACCTTCTTGGGCAGGCGGTGTCGTAAACGGCAGAACTACTGTCCCGCCGGTCTGGCAAGCACATATGGGCTGGACATTTGCATGTCCCGGCGCATTCTGGGGGGACTTAATCAAGAGATCGCGCCGAACAGAAAACCGGTGCTTAGAGCCGACTATGTGGCTCCAATAGTAGACCAGTTTTGTCGCTCTGTTTTGCCATTCGAAGCGGAAGCATTGCTCGGCGTTGATCGAGCGGTTCTAGCGCGACTGGTAGAAAACAAGCTGTTGGCAGCGCCATTGCGGATTGCGGGCTGCAATGAGCGTTACGATCCGCGTGACATCACGAAGTTTGAAGCGGCCATGTTCGCCAACAGCAAAGCTGTCAGTACTTTGTCGGAAGGTTTTGCTTCAATGCGAAATCTGCGAACGATGTATTCCCTGCGACTGGATTTGATGTGCCATTGGGTCCTTTCTGGGTACGTGAAACAGGTCGAACACTGCAGAGACGCAAAATCCTTTCAAGACATTGCTTTGAGCGTCGAAGAAGTCCGTCGTCGATTGTCGCGTTCGGAAAGGCCAAACTACTCGAAGGCAGAGCTCAAATCGCTACTCTGCATAAACGATACGACGGTTGCCTATTTGGTCCGGGAAAACCTCATTTTTAGCGAAGAACTGAAGAACAGCTTCAACAACAAGGTTGAACATCGGTTCTGGCCCGAGGCCATAGATGGCTTCCTTGAGAAATATGTGCCATTGGGCCTTTTCGCCAAGACTCTGTTTTTGCAGCCATTCGCAGCACAGCAGCGACTTGCCAAGAATGGAGTTCTACCGATGGAATTTCCATTAAAGTGCAGCCGCATATTTCGACGCAAGGATCTGACTGACGAGTTTCGACGGATAACGCTCGATTGGCGAAGTCTAGTGAGGGAATACGAACACCCCCAAAATGTGCTTTTGAAACCTTCCGCTTGAACACGAGGACGTACTTCGCGCCACAGATCGACAGGCCCAATTGAATGTCTGTGCCGAATTTGCTCAAGAAAGTTGCCATCAGGCGCTAGAAAATAGGACCGACCCTGTGTGCATATTTCGACAAGCATCAGCATGTTCTTCAATTTCCGTTCGGCGTTGACACCAAAGGTCGCACGGCCGCTAATTTGAACGGTTTTGATCTTAATGTAGCCTATTCCGTCGCTGCTCGAAACAAACTGTTGTCGAGGTCGGCCAAGCGATCAGTACCAGCCAAACAATCGCCATACAGCGTCACGACGAGCCATTCTTCACCGTATCTTGCGAAATAGCCGCCATCACCGCTGTTATCCCAACACAGCATGCCCGACGACCAAATCAGGTGGCTAGTGTCTGTTTTACGCCACAAGACCCCCATTCCAAAATTGATCCCATTGCCAATATCTGCAGTGGGCCAGTCTTGCGGGTTGGCACCCGCCTGGCTTGTGGGGCCAAAGTGAGCCCAAGCAAAGCGTGCATAGTCCTGGGCCGACATAGACCATCCACCCCACGCGCCATGAGCGCCCCATTCGCCTTCTATGGTGGCAGATTGAATGCCCAATGGCTCAAGCACCGCCTCCGCACATGCTTGCGCGTAGGCTTTTCCTGTCACGTCTTCGATCACTGCACCCAAAATTGCATAATTTTCATTGCTGTATGCGAAAACACCAACCTCACCCTCCTGCACGTCACGGGCCATGGCCTGCTGTGCAATACGTCTGGTTTGGTCTGTTTGCGCACCGTGTAGGGTGGCATTGCCTTGCGTTTCATCTGGCCAGATGCCGCTGGTATGGGTCAATAGTTGGTTCAGCGTCACAGCCGCAACCGGCCCCGATATGCCGAGCACATCATCAAGTTTCATCTCCAAGGACACAAGGCCGCTGTCGGATAGGTTCAAAATGCATGCCGCAGTCACTGACTTGCTGAGACTGGCAAGAGGCATTGGCGTGTCTGTCGAAACACCGATGCTGGTTTGGGCCACGATTTCACCGGCCCGTATGGCAACGACCGTTGAATTTTCGGTTTCACCCGCATCAATCCAATCGGACCAAGCTGTGACTATCTGTGTGGCGCGACCCTCTGATTGAGCAAAGCAAGGCTGCGCGATAGCAAGACAAACTAGAATAGGGGATAGCATATGCATGCAGTCAAGATCGCACATCCACGTCCAGACGTCCAAAGCGACTGGCGGTTCGTCGCCTAGGCTAAATCCTGAACGCTTTAGTAAAGTGTCTCTCGATAACGCGCCTCAATGAAGGCTTCGTCAGTTGTGCCAATATCAGTTTCAGCGTGGTCTCTGAGCATTTCGAGGAGTGTTGGCACTGGTCGGGCTTGCGGCCATGTCTCGGGCTTCCAGAAGCCAGCACGCATCGGGGCCTTGGGCGCTATTCTCAACTGCCCAAAGAGACAAAGGAAAGGTCGTTGCGTTTTTGAAATAGTACCCAGCCTTCTGGTGACGGTCTTGGCAGACGTGAGATCGTCTAAGCTTTATGCCGGCGCTCTTCTTGCGTCGCCGACTAACATTGTCACCGCAGAAGCCCAATGACGGTATGAACGCCCAGCCCTCTCTCAGGCATAAGGTCGTGGATCTATCTAAACGTATGATTCGGCTATCCGAATGCGGTGTCTGAGATACCGATGCCCGAATGCACAGCGTCCGGTTGGGTGGCATACATGCCGTGCAACCTAAAAGGATTTGTGCATGTTTATCTTATCTCATTCGATTCAATGTTGTTTTTGCATTGTGCCATTCTCGAGAAATATTTTCTTTTTATATCAATTGATTAGTCGAAGAGTATCCTGAGGCCTTAACCCGGTCGCCTCTGAATCTTCGATGTGAGGTGTTTTCGCGTTTTTTCCCATTAGCAGACAAGCGCAATTGTTCAATCTTGAGAAAAGACGAAGCCCATCTGTAACGTGTGAGTGAGAATTGTTATGTCTAGTTTTAGTAACGCCCCGTGGCAGCGGGGCGGTGTCGACGTCGCGCAATGTCCGCGACGAATAGATCTCGCTGGTCAGAGAAAGCATCAAACACAATGTCTTTCTCGAGTTCTGCTCGCTGCGGGTGTATTAACCGTATCTTTGGCAAGTCCGGCGTTTGCAGATCCAGACTGGTTCGTCTCTGTGACCGACCCTGGCCAGGATGGGCTCCCCGCAGGTAGTACGGTCGTTTATACGGTCGACATCAACAATTCGAGCTTTGTTGATGATGCGCCAGCGACGACAGTCACTTTTACGGTTGCCGATGGGACGTCAATGACATCGGGCGGTGGCCTGCTGAATTGTTTGGGGCTTGGCGTTCCTGGTCCGACAACGGTTACCTGTGATGTGCCAGCGATTCCCGCAGACACCGGTTTGCAGTTTTTGCCTGAGGTACTGACCACCGTCGTAGATGAGTTTCTATTCACTGCCACGGTCCCATCAGTTGGTGATGATGTACCGGGCAACAACACATCGACCCAGCAGACGTCATTGGTTGAAGGCGCTGATATCGCAGTCACAGTCGATGCACCTGTCAGCGCAGCTTCTGGCGAATTCATCGACTATACATTTACGTTGGAAAACAACGGTCCAAACGATTCAGAGGGGTTTGATTTTACCTTCAACATTCCAGCTGGTCTTGCCAACGTAACTGCTCCCGCGGGCTGTAGCCAGGTTGACCAAACCTTTGTTTGTTCAATTCCTGGCGTCGTTGGCGTTGGCCCCGCAAACGCGATTGATCTGACATTCAATGGTCAGGTTGTTGTCCTGTCCGGGTCGCCGCTTACAGATACAGGGTCAGTTTCAAACGGTTCACCAAGTGACGGTCAATCTGGCAATAATGTTGTTACATTCTCAACCGATGTTCTGCCAGGTTCTGATGTCACGATCTCCAAGTCCGCTGCTGACGAAGTTGTTCTTGTGGGAGACACGACAACCTTCACGCTTTCCCCTTCCTTCTTTGGCGACATCCCGACCGGTTTGGAGATAGTTGACGTCGTTCCGGACAACTACACGATCCTGAGTGTCGACGATTCCGGATCAGCCTTTACCTGTCCGGCCGCTGCCGGAAATACGGTGAACTGTACGCTTGCGACAGGCGCAGGGACCGGCTCTGGTACCACCGGAGAGGTCTCGCTCGGCGATATCCTGATCGAAGTCCTTGTTGTCGAAGCCAGCGATGGTGCGCCGACAGAAAACTTCGCGTCGATTTCTTCTGACGGACCACTTGATCCAAACCTGGACAACAACTCGGCCGGAGACGGCGGGGTCGATCTGCAAGATCCATTTGTTGACCACGTGGCCAGTAAATCTGGCCCAAGCCCTCAGTTGGTGGCTGTTGGCAGCGTCTACGACTACGCGCTGGGCTCGACCAATCGCGGGAATGCGGATTTCTTCGGAACTTTGGTGATCCAGGATACATTCCCGGATTCACTTACATTGGATTCTGTTAGTGAAAATGGGTGGACATGTGACCCGGTTGTCCCAGCAGCAACACCCGGCTTTTCGACAATCGTCTGCCGGATCGTCTACGATGCGACGACTGGTCCACTTGGTCCCGATGAAGCAGCCCCGGTCATCACGACGCAAATGCTTGTGAATGAAACGGGACCAATCCAGAACACGATGGTTGTCAGCACAGATGATGAAAACCTGGAAGACGTCGACCTGAGCAACAACACCGTCACCTATGACGTGACTGGGCAGGAGGCAAATGTATCCGCTGACATCTCAATCGCCAAGACCGCCCTGCCGAACAATGCCCCTGCAACGACACCGCCAAGCCTGCTATCCGGTGAGATTCAAACTTTTGTCCTTGAGGTTATTAACAACGGACCTGCAGACCCGAATGATCCAGACGTGGATTCACTGAATGTTGTTGTGACAGATGAGCTTGAAAACCTCATCAATGATGGCGACGGGCCCGGCGACGGTTTTGTGTCTTTTGCCATTGATCCCCAAGGTGCGACTGGTTTTACGTGTGGTACCACCTCGCCGCGTTCGTTTACGCGGACGTTAACCTGTAATATTGATGCTTTACCGGTGTGTACTGCGGGCACCGACTGTCCGACAATCACTGTTCAGATACGCCCAGGCGGAGATCCTATCGTCCGAACGAACACGGCGACAATCAGTTCTCCAACGACCGCTGACACGAACCAGAGCAACAATTCAGCCTCTGCCGACTACGAGATTCTGGAACAGACCGATGTGACTGTGGCCAAGTCGGTGGCACCTGATCCAGCCGTGGTTGGACAGGACGTTGTTTACGTTATTGCCGCCGAAAACCGTCCGACGAATGCCGCTGGCGATCCTATTCAGCTTAGCACCGCCGATGACGTTCAGATTGTCGACACGCTTCCTGATGATCTGACCTTTATCTCTGCGACGCCTACAGCCGGATCCTGTTCGGTTGTGCCCGCAGCGGGCAGCACTACAGGACCGACTAACAATCAGTTGGTCTGCGATCTGGGCGATATCCCCAACAACAGTCAGGAAACCGTGACTGTGACTGTGCGTCCCAACAATGAGACGCTGAATAACGTGCCGCTCTCGATCACCAATGTGGTGTCGATCAGCACAGACACGCCAGAGACCGATACAACCAATAATGACGCCTCAGTCGAGACCGCAATTGTCGAACCCTCATATGATCTGGTGATCAACAAAGTTGATACTGTTGACCCCGTTGGTGTGGATCAAGAGACGGTCTATCAGCTTGAAATCATTAACTTTGGACCTTCAGCTGCCGAAAATGTCATTGTCACTGACAACATGCCCGAAATGGGTCTGGCCTTTCAATCGGTCTCTTCTCCTGATGCGAGCGTGTCTTGCACAGACACGAGCACAGATCCGGGTGCCATCCCCGCGGCCGCAATCGCGGATGGGTTTTTGGACGTCGATGTAACGTGTACCATTCCTTATCTCGAACCTGGCCGCGACAATCTCGTTTTGATCGAGATTGTTGCAAAGGGCGATGTACGTGGTTCCTACGAAAATGTTGCGATCGTCACCGCTGATGGTGGAGCAACATTTGAGACCAATACAGACAACAATGACATTGATCATGCCACAAACGTACGCAATCGGGTTGATCTTGCTATCTCGAAGCCAGACTTGCCTGCCGTCAATGTCCGCGACAACTTTGACTGGACCATCAGCGTCGAAAATATTGAGAATTCGGCTCTGTTTTACGGCGCCGCAGAAGAGGTGGTCGTTTCTGATACCTTGCCTGCGAACATGGTCCTTACTGATCCGCCCACATGGCCTGTCAGCCCGACGCAACCGGCGGGTGGAACATGTACCGTTGCGGCCAACGACCGCACGTTCACATGTACGATCGGTGAAATGGCGATTGGTGAGATCATCGACATCACGGTGCCAAGCCGCGTTGACACTGTGAATGCTGCATCTGAACCACAGGAATTTTCAAACACCGCGACTGTCAGTACCGATAGCCTGGACACCGAGCAAGACAACAACACCAGCACCGGGACCATTGATATCAATTGGTCCAGCATCTCGGGCACGATCTTCCGTGACTTTAATGATGATGGCACCCAAGCAGCGACAGACATCCCGCTGGAGGGCATTGAACTTGTCATCAGCGGTACTGATCAGAACGGCAACCCGGTTGAAGAAATTTCAGTCTTCACAGACGCGAGCGGCAATTACACCTTCGATTTCCTGCCCGAGGGGACCTATGTCATCACGCGCGGTGATGTTGATGATGAGCCATTCCTAGAGGACGGTCAGAACCGGGACGGAAACAATGGTACATTGTATACCGGTGATGACAGCCCGCCGATTGTTCTGGTCGGAAATACCGATGCATCGGACTATGACTTTGCAGTTGTACCAATTGCCCGCATTGGTCTTGCCAAGGACGCGAGTACCCCAATTTTGAATGCTGACGGTACCTTTGATGTCACCTTTACCTTTGAGATCGAGAATTTCAGCCTGGAAGAGTTGAACTCAGTGGCGCTGGAAGACCAGACTGCCGGTCCGCCAGATCTCTTTGGTACCTATACAACATTGGCCACTGGAATGCCGCGCGGCTCTTACACTGTCTTGCCCGGGGCTGCGAGCGCTTGTGGCACCGTGAATGCCGGATTTACCGGTGATGGTACCGAAGTTTCGTTGGTTACAAATGCTGTCATTGCCGCAGGCGATACCTGTGCTGCCTCGGTGACCCTTCGGGTGAACCCAACCGATCCCTTGCCGGTCACTGACCCGCAGTACCTTAACTCTGCCACTGTGGACGGGGTA
>CALKJA010000200.1 GCA_937995865.1 uncultured Paracoccaceae bacterium
ATGGGGCCAAATGGTGCGTTTTGGCCTCGTGTATTGAGCTGATATGGCCAAGAGCCCCGTAATAGACCATCAATTCCCATGATTTCCCTTGATTGTTGGGATTTTCCGTGGCACTCCTTGTTCATCGAAGAGAAGGGCACACAACTCGGGGCATCAAAGAACCCCACCCTAAGCGGAAAAATATTCGCAGGTTTCATACAGGCACTCTCCTTTTCGGTACTGAGATCCGGCGCGTGAGCGAGCAGACATCCCCCCAGGTGGCGCGCGCAGCTGGACATCCCGCACAGCGGGGCAAGGACGGCGGATCAGACAGTGGCAGCAGTCTGGTCCGCCGTTTCCATTCAAAGGGGTCACTTCCAGACCCTTTGAATATCAGACCTTAGGTCTGTCGGTAATTAAGCGGGCAATTGGCCCGGTGGTAATTAAGCGGGTCTAGGATCCGACGGTATTGAAAAGGGGCCAGCGTGGCGCGCAGGTTCAGAGGCGAAAGCCACCATAAGGTGGACACAAAGGGCAGGGTCTCGATTCCTGCATCCTTTCGCCGTGTGCTTGAGCAATCCGACCCCAACTGGACCGAAGGCCTCAACCCGGAATTGGTGATCGTCTATGGTGATCACCGTCGCAAATTTTTAGAATGCTACACGGTTGAGGCGATCAACGAAGTTGACGGTAAGATCGATGCCCTCCCGCGCGGGTCAAAAGAACGCAAAATCCTTGAGCGGCTTTTTCACGGCCAGTCCTTTCCAACAACGGTTGATGAAACGGGCCGCCTAGTCCTTCCATCCAAGCTGCGTGCCAAGATCGCGCTTGAAGCTGAGGCATTTTTTATTGCTGCGGGTGACACGTTTCAGATTTGGAAGCCCGAAACCTATGAGGCCGAAGAGCTTTCGGCGACCGAGGCGTTCCTTGATGAGCTCCCGGATGATTTTGACCCATTGTCCTTTTTGGACGGAGTAGCGGAGACGTAAGCGATGGCTGCCGCCGCTGCCCCCCACATTCCCGTTCTGCTTGAGCCCATTTTGCGCCTGTGCGCGCCGATCACTGGGCGTTGGTTGGACGGCACCTTTGGTGCAGGTAGCTACACGCGCGGCTTGCTTGAGGCGGGTGCGGATAAGGTTTTTGGTGTGGATCGTGACCCATCTGTTTTTGAAATGGCAGACTGGGCACGCGAATATGGTGACCGGCTGGAACTGGTCGAGGGAACCTTTTCGAAGCTCGACACATACGCAAGCGATCTTGATGGCGTGGTTTTGGATCTTGGTGTCTCATCTATGCAAATCGATCAGGCTGAGCGTGGGTTTTCGTTTATGAAGGATGGTCCGCTGGATATGCGGATGTCTCAGTCTGGCCGGTCAGCGGCGGATATCGTGGCCGAAGCCTCCGAAGGCGAGCTGGCTAATATCTTGTTTTATTATGGCGAAGAGCGTGCGAGCCGCCGGATTGCTAAAGCAATCGTGCGGACGCGGGCAGAGGTGCCAATTACCCGCACACTTCAACTTGCGGAGTTGATTGAAGGGTGTCTGCCACGCCCCAAACCGAACCAGTCCCACCCAGCGACGCGCAGTTTTCAAGCTTTGAGAATTGCGGTGAATTCAGAATATGATGAACTTTTCCATGGCCTTACTGCGGCTGAGCGTGCGCTCAAGCCTGGTGGCGTATTGGTAGTTGTGACGTTTCATTCGGTTGAGGATCGGATCGCGAAACGATTCCTGCAATTGCGCGGTGGCAGAGCGCCATCCGGTAACCGTTATGCGCCGGAACAGGTACGCGCTGCGGCTCCGTTTGAGCTCGTAACACGCAAGGCAGTTGCGCCAGTCCCATCTGAGATCGAAGCGAACCCGCGTGCGCGCTCCGCAATGCTTCGCATTGCGCGCCGTACGAATCAAGATGCGCCAACCCCCGAGGCACGTGGTCTTGGAATGCCAATGTTGCCAGAGGCGCGCCGATGAAAAGCCTCCTGTACATGCTTGCTGGTTTTGCGGTGATGGGCCTCGCTTTTTGGGCCTATTCCGAAAATTATCGGACGCAGGCAAGCATTGATAAGGTGGAGCGCCTACACCGCGAGATTTCCACATCCACTGCGCGGATGTCCGTTTTGAAGGCTGAATGGGCCTATCTCAACCGTCCGGACCGTTTGCGAGACCTTGCTGATATGAACTTCCCAAGGCTTGAGCTTTTACCGCTTGCACCAGAGCAGCTGGGAAGCATTGATCAGGTAGGTTTTCCCGCTGAGCCGCTCTTGGCTGTTACCGATCCCGTTGAGGTTATGAACCGTAACGCAGAAGAGCAGGAGGCACGCCCATGATCCGCACGCCTTTGCGTCCGTTGGCACGTATCCTAGGCGCGCGCGACGCGGGCCAAGATCCAGATTGGATTGAACGCGAGAATATTCGCCGTCGCCACGAAGTGATGCGTGACAAGGCGCGCGTGATGGCCGAAAGCCGATTGATCGTTCTTGGGCTGTTTTTCCTTGCTGGATACGTTTTGATTGCCGCGCAGATGACACTTTTGAGTGTGTCAGAGCCGCAAGAGCCGCGGACGACAGCGACGACCACACAGATCCTTGCCCAACGGGCAGACATTGTCGACCGCCAAGGGCGGGTGCTCGCCACCAATTTTGATACACATAGTCTTTATGCCCATCCGCAGGATCTGATTGATCCGGCAGGAGCCGTCGCGGCGTTGGTTGAGATTTTTCCGGATTTGGATGCGCAAAAGCTGCTGGAAGACTTCACTGGCACGCGCAAATTTCTATGGCTCAAGCGCAAAATTAGCCCTGAGCAAAAACAAGCCGTGCACGACATCGGTGATCCAGGCCTTTTGTTTGGTCCGCGCGAGATGCGGCTGTATCCAAACGGAGCCGTTGCCTCGCATGTTTTAGGTGGTGCGTCTTTCGGTAAAGAAGGGGTTGCAAGCGCCGAGGTGATTGGCGTCGCTGGCGTTGAGAAACGCTTTGATGACTATTTGCGTGATCCGTCTAACAACGGCGCCCCTCTGCAACTCTCGCTTGATCTGAGCGTTCAGGCAGCGTCTGAGCGCGTGCTGCAAGGTGGTATGGGGTTGTTTAACGCCAAGGGTGCGGCATCTGTTTTGATGGATGTTCATACCGGCGAAGTGATCAGCCTAGTCTCACTGCCAGATTTTGATCCCAATGAGCGGCCCCGGCCGCTGACCGAAGGGGATGAAGCCGACAGCCCAATCTTCAACCGAGCATTGCAGGGTGTTTACGAGCTTGGCTCTGCATTCAAGATTTTTACCGCTGCGCAAGCAATGGAGCTAGGCCTTGCGAACCCGGGCACTCAGATCAACACCCAAGGCCCAATTCAATGGGGCAAGTTTAAAATCCGTGAGTTTCAGAACAAAAGTTACGGGCCGTCCCTAAGTGTGTCTAAGATCATTCAAAAATCGTCGAATATCGGTACAGCGCGTCTTGCCTTGGAAATCGGCGGCGCACGTCAAAAGGCATTTTTGGGGGAGCTTGGTTTCTTGGAACCGACGCCAATTGAAATGATTGAGGCCCCCACCGGACGCCCTCTTTTCCCTTCCAATTGGTCAGATCTGTCAACAATGACGATTAGCTATGGTCACGGAATTTCAACCTCACCGCTGCACCTTGCGGCTGGCTATGCCTCATTGCTGAATGGGGGGTACAAGGTTGAGCCAACGTTGCTCAAGGCAACAGCACCGCGTCGGGGCAAACAAATAGTGCGCCCAGAAGTTTCGGCGGCAGCGCGGGATATGCTCCGTTTAGTCGTGACCGAAGGCACCGCTTCGATGGGCGATGTGGAAGGTTATGCTGTTGGTGGTAAGACCGGAACAGCGGATAAACCCAAGCCGCGCGGAGGCTACTACGACGACCGCACGATAACGACATTTGCAAGCGTGTTTCCAGCAGATAATCCCAAATACGTTCTTGTGGTAAGTTTTGATGAGGCTGTGGAGTCTTCAGGCGATAAGCCTCGCCGTTCCGCAGGATGGACCGCAGTTCCCGTTGCCGCTGAAATGATCCGTAGGGTTGCGCCTTTGCTTGGGTTGCGGCCAAAGATTGAACACGTCGCGTTGGATAGTATAACGCTCACATCGAGTGAATAGCAGAAGGGGGCGCACCCCCCATGAGTAACCAGATCAAAAAGCTCAGCGACCTTGGGCTTAGCGCACAAGGCGGCGAGAATCCGGAAGTTTCTGGTCTTGCGGTCGACTCACGAGATGTCAGGCAGCGCTTCCTCTTTGCGGCTTTGCCGGGTGTGAATGTGCATGGTGCGGAATTTGTGAGCTATGCATTGCGGCAAGGTGCGGGGGTTATCCTTACGGATGCCGCAGGCGCTGTATTGGCGTCGGATGCTTTGGCGGAACGTGCCGCTGCCCTGATCGTTGTGGAAGATCCGCGGGCGGCCCTTTCAGCGGCTGCGGCGCTTTGGTTCGGAGTGCAGCCCGCAAACATGGTTGCAGTTACTGGTACAAATGGCAAAACGTCCGTCTCAAGCTTTACCCGCCAAATTTGGATCGCTCTAGGTTATGGGGCGGTGAACCTTGGGACAACCGGCGTAGAAGGGGCTTGGACGGCTCCGCTGGGCCATACCACGCCGGAACCGATCACCCTGCACCGTGCGCTTGCTGGTGCCGCGTCTCACAATATCACCCATGCTGCGATGGAAGCGTCCTCGCACGGGCTTGAGCAGCGTCGCTTGGACGGTGTGATGCTGCGCGCGGCGGGATTCACAAATTTGACCCAAGATCACTTGGACTATCACGGCACGTTCGATGCCTATTTTGATGCCAAGGCGCGTCTTTTTCAAAGCGTGCTTCCTGATGATGGGATCGCGGTCATCAATGCCGATGATGCATTTGGCGCGCGCATGGCGCATGTGGCAGAAAAGCGTGGGCAAACTCTTCTGACTGTGGGCACCTCGAGCGATGCTCTTTTAAGGTTGGAAGGGCAGCGCTTCGATGCAACCGGTCAAGATATTCGGCTGCGCTACGAAGGCGAAGTCTATCAGGCCCGTCTCGATCTCATAGGCGGCTTCCAAGCAGAGAACGTGCTTGTGGCAGCTGCGTTGGTTATCGCTTGTGGCGCAGAACCCGAACAGGTTTTTCGTGCCTTGTCAGAGTTAGAAACAGTACGTGGCCGCATGCAGCACGCAGCGACGCGCGCCAATGGTGCCTCTGTTTTTGTCGATTATGCCCATACACCTGACGCGGTTGAAACGGCACTGAAGGCCATGCGCCCGCATGTCATGGGGCGGTTGATCGTCGTCTTGGGAGCCGGCGGAGATCGTGACCCAACCAAACGCCAACTGATGGGACGGGCTGCACAGGAAAATGCGGACCTCGTGTTTATCACGGATGACAATCCGCGCAGCGAAGACCCCGCAACCATCCGCGCCGCAGTAAAAGAAGGTGCACCTGAGGCAATAGAGGTTGCCGACAGGGCCGAAGCAATCCTGCGCGCCGTTGATGCGCTGGGACCCGGCGACACCTTGCTAATCGCCGGCAAGGGCCATGAGACAGGGCAGATCGTTGGCGATGCAATTCTGCCCTTCGATGATGTGGAACAGGCCTCGATCGCCGTGGCTGCTTTGGAAGAGGGGCTGGCATGACACTTTGGACGGCAGCGGACGCCGCCGCCGCGACGGGCGGGCAAGTATCTGACAATTGGAGCGCAACAGGCGTGTCTATCGATACGCGCACGCTTGTTCCTGGCGATCTCTTCGTTGCACTCTCAGCTGCACGTGATGGGCATGACTTCGTTGCGCAAGCCTTAGAAGCCGGTGCAAGCGCCGCCCTTGTATCACGGGTGCCTGAAGGCGTGTCTCCAGCAAAGCTTTTGGTTGTCCGCGATGTGTTGACTGGACTCGAGGATTTAGGGCGGGCTGCCCGCGCACGAACTCAAGCGCGCGTTGTTGGCATCACCGGGTCCGTAGGTAAGACGTCAACAAAAGAAATGCTACGCGATGTGCTGACTCCTCAGGGCCGAACGCATGTAGCGCAGGCGTCGTACAACAATCACTGGGGTGTGCCTCTGACGCTGGCCCGCATGCCAGCCGAGACTGAGTATGCCGTGATTGAGATCGGGATGAACCATCCCGGTGAGATCGCGCCGCTTGCTCAAATGGCGCAACCGCATGTCATAATGATCACTTCAATTGCTGCGGCTCACCTTGAGGCGTTTGACAACCTTGAAGGCATTGCTGAGGAAAAGATATCGATTGTGTCTGGTCTTATGCCTAAGGGAACAGCCGTACTTAATATGGATACTGACCATGCGGATCTGTTGATATCACGGGCGCGCGCTGCAGGGGCGCAGATCGTGACATTTGGATTGAATGGCGACCAACCTTTGGACAGTCTGCGTATCGTGGCCGATACAACAATTGTTGGAACACAAATTGATGGTGCCGCGGCCTTGATCAAATTGAACACTCCGGGCCGGCATTTTGGTATGAATGGTTTGGGTGTCTTGGCTGTGGTCGGGGCTCTGGGCGCTGACAAAGGACGGGCCGTACTTGATCTTGGCCGCTGGAGCCCCCCAGAAGGGCGAGGGAAATGCGAAGTTGTTTCGTTGGACCCGGCAGATGAGCAGCTTTCATTCTCGATGATTGATGATGCGTTTAACGCAAACCCTGCGTCGGTGGCGGCGGCACTTGAAGTTTTGGCAGCAGCGCAACCAACTGAGATCAAAAGCCGAGCGATGCGAGGCCGTCGCATCGCGGTGCTGGGGGATATGCTTGAGATCGGTGAAACCGAGCAAGCCGAACACGCAGCAATTGCGCAAATTGCCCATATTTCTAGCGTTCAAATCGTCCATTGCGTCGGCCACCGAATGCGTCACCTGTATGATGCTCTACCGCTTGAACAGCGCGGGCAGTGGTTTGAAACGGCAGCGGACGCTTCCGCGCAATCCCATGATTTGGTTAGCGCTGGTGATGTGATTTTAATCAAGGGCTCTATGGGCTCTGCCGTTTCACGTGTAGTTGACGCATTGCGCAAACTCGGGCATCCGCGCTCAAAGCGTTTAGAAACATAAGAATACGACGGTAAAAAAGAGGCACAGTACCCCATGTTATATTGGCTCACAGCCCTATCTGACGGAGGCGATTTCTTTAACCTCTTTCGCTACATCACCTTTCGCGCGGGCGGGGCATTCATAACATCCCTCATTTTTGCGTTTATCTTCGGCAAACCATTGATCAATCTGTTGCGTCGCAAACAAGGCAAAGGTCAGCCGATCCGCGACGATGGCCCCGAAGGGCATTTTGCTAAGGCCGGAACGCCCACGATGGGCGGCGCTTTGATTCTTGGTGCGTTGATCTTCTCGACGTTGCTTTGGGCCCGTTTGGACAATGGATTTGTGTGGCTACTGCTTTTTGTCACGATCTCCTTTGGGGCGATTGGGTTTGCGGATGACTATGCCAAAGTGTCAAAACAAAACACGGCGGGCGTTCCGGGCAAGGTTCGGCTTGGGCTTGGGTTCATAATCGCGATTATTGCTGCAGTGGCGGCACTCTACCTTCACCCGGTCGAGCTTCAAAACAAGTTGGCCTTGCCGATCTTCAAGGACACACTTGTTAATCTGGGTTTCCTCTTCATTCCTTTTGCTCTGATTGTGATTGTTGGGGCTGCAAATGCCGTAAACCTTACTGACGGTCTGGACGGGCTTGCGATCATGCCGGTGATGATTTCAGCAGGAACGCTTGGTGTGATTGCCTATGCGGTTGGGCGCGTTGACTTCACCGAATATCTTGATGTGCATTACGTTCCCGGTACGGGTGAAATCCTCATCTTTACGATGGGGCTCATCGGCGGCGGGTTGGGCTTTTTATGGTATAACGCACCGCCTGCTGCGGTCTTCATGGGCGATACAGGGTCTTTGGCGCTTGGTGGGGCTTTGGGCGCGATTGCGGTTGCCACTAAGCACGAGATTGTGCTGGCAATCGTGGGCGGTGTCTTTGTGGTCGAGGCGCTGAGCGTTATCATTCAGGTGCTCTATTATAAACGGACCGGAAAACGCGTTTTTCTGATGGCCCCAATCCATCATCACTATGAAAAAAAAGGATGGGCCGAGCCGCAGATCGTCATCCGATTTTGGATTGTGTCACTTATCCTTGCCATGATCGGGCTCGCGACACTCAAAGTGCGATGAGTGTTGCGGATTATCGCGCGCTAGTTCAATCGCAGCTTGAGGCACAACGGGGAGCTGTGCTGCCCGTACTTGAGCAAATTGCTACCTATCCGGCTGACTGCCCAGCCTTTGCGCATCTAGAGATTGCTGTTGCCGAGCTCACCGAGCGGTTCCCACTGACGATCATATGTGAAGGCGCGGATTTGGATGAAGCCGCCCTGAATTCGCGCTTTGATAACTTGCCAGCATTACTGGCCGTTGAAGAAGAAGCTAAGTTCATTCTTTGGGAAGACGGCCCACATGGTCCGCAACACGCACTGGTTCAGCCTGTATTGGATGAAGCAAGTGTTGAGCGGACTGTCATTCTGCCTTGGCTCTCTGCACTGGGCAAAGAGGCAGGTCTGGAAGATGCTTCGATTGGAGTGAGCATTGGGTTGCACGACGACGCAGCGCCTTTGACGCTCTCCGAGCCAAAGGGTGGTTTGGAAGCCTTTACTCAGGCCGCACACGAAGAGATTAAGGACGCGCGGGAAATCTACAAACAGGCTTTTGAATCCCGCAAACGGGACAGAAACGCTGCACCCACCGTGCCCGGCAGAAAACCCGGGCTTTTGCGACGTCTTTTTGGAGGGCGGACATGATCACCGTTTCGGGATATTCAGGCCGACAAGTTATTGTTCTTGGTATGGGCCGCACAGGACTTACTGCCGCTCATGCGTTGGCAGCAGGCGGCGCAAAGGTCACCTGTTGGGATGATGGTGAAACCGGACGCGCGCGCGCAATTGATGCGGGTTTTGAAACCAGCGATCCGCTGAAGCTTGATATGAGCCTTTTTGCTGCGCTGATCACTTCGCCGGGCATCCCGCATCTTTTTCCGCATCCGCACCCGGCGATTGCGCATGCAATGTCTGCAGGCGTGCCAGTAGACAATGACATCGGCCTATTTTTCCGTTCATTTGCGTCAAGCGATTGGGGGCGTTTTGAGTCCCCACCAAAAGTCATCGCTGTGACAGGGTCCAACGGCAAGTCTACGACTTCTGCTTTGATCCATCACGTGCTGGAAACAGCAGGCCGCAAAGCGCAACTGGCTGGAAATATTGGGCGTGGGGTGCTTGACCTTGAGCCTGCCGAAGATGGTGATGTGATCGTTCTGGAGCTTAGTTCTTACCAGACAGAACTTGCGCGCGCGCTGACGCCGGATATTGCCGTTTTCACAAACCTTTCACCAGATCACTTAGACCGGCACGCAGGGTATGGCGGTTATTTTTCGGCCAAACGCAGGCTCTTTGCTGAGGGCGGACCAGACCGTGCTGTGATTGGTGTAGACGAACCAGAGGGGCAATTCCTTGCTGGGCAGCTCTCAGAAGGGCAAGCGGATGATCGCGTTATCCGAATTTCATCGGGCCAAAAGTTGGGTGGCGCGGGGTGGACCGTTTCCGCGCGCAAGGGGTTCTTGTCAGAAACGCGCAAAGGTAGGCAAGTTGCGTCCATAGATTTACGTGGGATCGGCGGCTTGCCCGGAGCGCATAATCACCAAAATGCTTGTGCGGCCTATGCTGCCGTTCGGGCTCTTGGGCTTGCCCCCCGCGAGGTTGACGCTGCCTTCCATAGCTTTGGTGGCTTGCCGCATCGTTCTCAGCTGGTTGCAGAACATGATGGCGTGCGCTTTGTAAACGACAGCAAGGCCACGAATGTTGATAGCGCTGCGAAGGCTCTTCAGGCGTTTTCGGGGATCCGCTGGATTTGCGGTGGATTGGCCAAAGAGGGCGGACTAGGTGGCTTGCATCCGCATCTCGGTGCGGTGCGCAAAGCCTATGTGATTGGCCGCGAAGCAGAAGGGTTCGCACTGGCTTTGGGTGCGGTGGACACCAAAATTTGCGTCACGATGGAGCAGGCAGTTCAAAGCGCCGCACAAGACGCGCAAAAGGGTGAAACAGTTCTCTTGGCCCCTGCTGCAGCAAGCTTTGACCAATACGATAGCTTTGAAGCGCGGGGCGCTGACTTCATTGCGCAGGTCAAGAAGGTAAACGGCGCATAGACCTTAGGGCTTAATCGCCTGACCCGCGGCCCATCCAGATGACCACGCCCATTGGAAATTGTATCCGCCCAACCAACCAGTGACATCAACAGCTTCACCGATGAAATACAGTCCGGGCACGGATTTCGCCTCCATCGTCTTCGAAGAAAGTGCATCTGTCGCAACACCGCCCAAGGTGACCTCGGCTGTGCGATACCCTTCGGTGCCGCCGGGCTTAAGAGACCAGCGGGAAAGCTGGCCGACAATCTCGTTTATCCTTGCGTCTGACAGGTCGCCTAAACGGTCGGCAAGCGACATTTCGCTTGCCAAATGCTCGACCAATCGCGCGGGCAATACTTGCGACAATTCTGTTGTGAGCTGTTTTCTGCCGCGTAAGTGTCGCGCCTCGCGGAGGCGTTCAGCAAGCCCAAGCCCATGGGTGAGGTCAACGATAACGTTCTCACCCTCCCGCCAGAAAGATGATAACTGAAGAACCGCCGGGCCCGAAAGGCCGCGATGGGTGAAAAGCATTGCTTCATCAAATGTAGCGCGATCATTGGAAAGCCGCACATCGGCTGCCACGCCAGATATCTCGGCAAAGCGGCGCTCGGGAAAGGTGAAGGGAACAAGTGCGGGGCGGGTTTCTGTTAGTGATAATCCAAACTGCGTAGCGATGTCATACGCTAAGCCGCTTGCGCCCATTTTGGGAATGCTTTTGCCCCCCGTTGCAACCACCAAAGCCCTACTGCGCACATGTAGGCTCTTGCCCTCGCGTTCAACTACGAGAGCAAACCCATCATCCACTTTTTGCAGGTCCTTGACCGAGGTTTGCAACCACAACTCTACCCCTGCCATTTCAGTGCGCAACATCTCAATAATCTGCGTGCTTTTTCCGTCGCAAAAGAGCTGCCCAAGGGTCTTTTCATGGAAGGAAATACCATGGCGCGTGACCATATCGATAAAATCCCATTGACTGTATCGCGCCAGAGCAGACTTTGCGAAATGGGGGTTGTCTGACAAAAAGCACCGCGGCGTGCTTCCCATATTTGTAAAGTTGCAGCGGCCGCCGCCGGAGATACGAATTTTCTCTCCGGGTGCACGCGCATGATCCAAAACTAGAACCCGTTCGCCCGCATGAGCCGCGCACATCATGCCGGCAGCACCGGCGCCAAGGATAACCGTATCGAATTGCATGCCTGACCCATGCCTGATGCGGCAAGGCGCGCCAAGCAATTTCCCTAGCGAGACGTGCGCTTCCACGCTATAGTCACTTTCAGATCCCGAAAAGGGACGCGAGCAAGGCAGGCAGTAGATCCATGACAGAAATGGTACATGGCGCAATTCCCGTTGCGTCCACAGACCCAATCCTTCCCCGTTGGTGGCGCACGCTCGACAAATGGTCGGTTGCGTTTGTTTTCATCCTGTTCGGCATTGGTTTGCTGCTTGGGCTTGCCGCGTCGCCGCCTTTGGCCGCAAAGAACGGTTTTGAACCCTTCCACTATGTTGAACGTCAGGCGGTCTTTGGCGGTTTGGCCTTAGTGACGATGATCTTTACGTCGATGTTGTCGCCCAGCGTGGTGCGTCGGCTTGCTGTGCTTGGCTTTTTCGGTGCTTTTGTAGCGCTCGCGCTGCTCCCAGTTTTCGGCACAGACTTTGGCAAAGGTGCGACCCGCTGGTATTCGCTAGGTTTTGCGTCGGTGCAACCGTCCGAGTTTCTCAAGCCCGGGTTCATCGTGTTGGCTGCTTGGCTGTTGGCCGCAAGCCAGGAAATCAACGGTCCAGCGGGGCGGATGTATTCTTTTGCCATTGCGATCATCATTGCCTTTCTTTTGGCGATGCAGCCGGACTTTGGCCAAGCTTGCCTCATTCTGTTTGGTTGGGGTGTGATGTATTTTGTAGCCGGCGCGCCAATGCTTTTGCTGATTGCGATGGCTGGATTGGTGATTGCGGCTGGCACGATTGCGTATTCTAGCTCGGAACACTTCGCGCGCCGAATCGATGGATTTCTAAATCCTGATGTCGACCCCACAACCCAGCTTGGCTATGCAACGAACGCAATTCGCGAGGGTGGGTTCTTTGGCGCCGGCGTGGGCGAAGGACAGGTGAAGTGGTCTCTGCCAGACGCGCATACTGATTTCATTATCGCCGTTGCGGCTGAGGAATACGGAATGGTGCTGGTGCTTACGATCATCACCCTTTATGCGGCCATCGTCTTACGCGCCTTTCGGCGTTTAATGCGGGAGCGCGATCCGTTCATTCGTTTGGCCGGATGCGGACTTGCGGCGATGTTTGGAGTGCAAGCAATGATCAATATGGGTGTGGCGGTGCGGTTGCTTCCCGCGAAAGGCATGACGTTACCCTTTGTGAGTTATGGCGGTTCGTCTCTAATTGCCGGGGGGATTGCCGTTGGCATGCTGTTGGCTTTTACACGGTCACGCCCACAAGGTGAGATCGGTGATATCCTCAAAGGTCGCGGCCGAACATGAGCGATGTAGGCAAGCTATTGGTCATCGCAGCGGGCGGCACTGGTGGGCATATGTTCCCTGCCCAGGCGCTGGCTGAGGCTATGTTGGATCGAGGGTGGCAAGTTAAGCTCACAACCGATGCGCGTGGCGCTCGCTATGTTGGAGGGTTCCCAGACGCGGTCGAAATCGAAGTCATCGACAGCGCTACGTTCGCGCGCGGAGGAATCATTGCCAAGCTTGCAGTTCCGTTTCGAATTCTGAGCGGCGTGATGAGCGCAGCATTAAAATTCCGCCGGTCAAAGCCCGCCATAGTTGTTGGGTTTGGCGGGTACCCGTCCATTCCGGCGATGGCAGCAGCGTGGTGTCTGAAACTCCCACGCATCATCCATGAGCAAAATGGAGTGCTGGGCCGCGTTAATCAGATTTTTGCCACCCGTGTGGATGCGATTGCCTGCGGGACATGGCCAACAGATTTGCCAAATGGAGTGTCTGGCCATGACATCGGCAACCCAGTGCGGTCATCCGTTTTGGATCGCGCTGGTGCAGGATATATCGGACCGGGTGACTACCCTATGGAGATGCTTGTCATTGGTGGCTCACAAGGCGCCACAATCCTAAGTGATGTTGTGCCGCCCGCGGTTGCAGCACTACCCCATGCAATCATTACCCATCTACGGGTAAGCCACCAAGCCCGCGAAGAAGACCTTGAGCGCGTAGAGACATATTACGCGGATCACGGCGTGAAGGCTGATGTTCAAACATTCTTTACAGATATTCCCGCGCGGATGAGTGAAGCGCAGTTGGTTGTGTCCCGGTCCGGTGCGTCGTCGGTGGCTGATATCAGTGTGATCGGGCGACCTTCAGTTCTTATCCCATATGCTGCCGCAACGGCCGACCATCAAACCGCAAATGCACGCGGTCTGGCAGAGGCAGGAGCTGCAGTTGTCATTCAAGAACAAGATCTTGAAGTCGAGCCACTGACTGAGGTTTTTTGCACTGTCTTAGGTGACGCTGCGAAAGCCACGGCGATGGCCAATTCTGCATTAAGTGTTGGCAAACCAGATGCAACAGAGCGTCTGGTTGCCCTTGTTGAGACTGTTTCGAGTAAGGACGTTTAGATGAATTCAGCGACAAAACTGCCCGGAGATGTTGGGTTGATCCATTTCGTCGGGATCGGCGGGATTGGCATGTCTGGCATTGCAGAGGTTCTGCTCAATCTAGGGTATCGGGTTCAGGGTTCGGACCTGAAACGTTCAAAGATTACAGATCGGCTGGCAAAACTCGGTGCCGAAATTTTTGAAGGTCAACGGCCCGAAAATCTTGAGCATGCTGAAGTTGTAGTTATCTCCAGTGCCATCAAGCCGGGCAATCCCGAGCTTGATCAAGCCCGCCTTATGGGTTTGCCAGTGGTGCGACGCGCTGAAATGCTGGCAGAGTTGATGCGATTGAAATCCAACATCGCTGTTGCAGGCACACATGGTAAAACCACCACCACAACAATGGTCGCAACGCTTTTAGCGGCAGGTGACTATGATCCGACCGTGATCAACGGTGGCGTGATCCATGCTTTTGGCTCAAACGCGCGGACCGGGCAGGGTGAGTGGATGGTCGTCGAGGCCGATGAAAGTGACGGCACCTTCAATAGGCTCCCCGCCACGATTGCGATCGTTACAAATATCGACCCGGAGCATATGGAGCATTGGGGCGATTTCGATACTTTGCGCCGTGGGTTTCTCGATTTTGTTTCAAACATCCCGTTTTATGGTTTGGCGGTGTGTTGTACCGACCATCCGGAGGTGCAGGCGCTGGTCGGCAAAATCACGGATCGTCGCGTCGTGACTTATGGTTTCAACGCGCAGGCTGATGTCCGTGCAATCAACCTCCACTACAAATCTGGCGTCGCGCACTTTGATGTGGCTTTGCGCGACGAAGGCATGGTGATCGAGGGTATGGTTTTGCCGATGCCTGGCGATCATAATGTGTCAAACGCTCTTTCGGCCATCGCTGTGGCTCGGCATCTTGGCATGAAGGGCGAAGAAATACGCGAAGCGCTTGCAGCCTTTGGCGGCGTAAACCGGCGCTTTACGAAAGTTGGTGAAGTTGGTGGCGTTACGATAATTGATGACTATGGGCACCACCCGGTAGAAATTTCTGCTGTGCTAAAGGCTGCACGCCAGTCCTTGGACAACCCATCAATTGCGCGCGTCATAGCCGTACATCAGCCCCACCGATATTCGCGCTTATCATCATTGTTTGAAGAGTTTTGTAGCTGTTTTAACGATGCGGACGTTGTGGCCATCTCCGATGTGTTTTCTGCCGGTGAAGACCATATTCCCGGCGCAGATAGAGATGGGCTTGTGGCCGGGTTGATTGGCCATGGGCACCGCCATGCGCGTGCAATCGTGGATGAAGATGATCTTGTCCGTTTGGTGAAAGAGCAGGCAAAGGCCGGCGATATGGTCGTGTGCCTTGGGGCGGGTACCATTAGCGCGTGGGCCAACAATCTGCCCATGCGGCTCTCTGAAGGGTAACGCATGATCGCCGTTGTTGGCCTTTTGTGCGCGTTCTGCCTTGTTTCAATTTGTGCGTTTTCACAGCCGTCTTTGGGCAATGGTCTTCGAATAGCGTCCGCAGGCTTTCTTGCACTTGGTGCGGTGATTTTTACCGCTTCAGGCGCGATTTCTGCCACTCCGCCCATTCACGCAGGTATTGGCATGATGGCGTGTCTTTTATTGGCTGTAATTTTATCGTCTGCGCATTTGATCGCGGTTCTAACCGTCGGGCGGCGCTGATGCTTCTGCGCACATTGGATCTCTTTTCATGTGTGTCAAGTTCGGTAGCGTGCGTGGAACCGGAGCCTTCCAGATGCTTAGCTTAGTCTCCGCATGCGTCTGGCTGTTGGTTGTCAATATCCGTGCGATGTTCTCTAGCCGGGACCACCACTGGCGCTTTGCCTATGCAATGATCGTTCTAGGCATCCCGATCCTTGGCTGGGTAACCTATGAGAACGGACCGTGGATCGGACTATTGGTGTTACTTGCAGCGGCATCGATCTTGCGATGGCCACTCATTTATCTGTGGCGTTGGATCAAAAGCAGGCTTGGGTCTTGAACTTTGGTAAAACGCGCGACATCCACTCCGCAGCGGAGAACTGACTTATGACTGAAATGCCAGCCGTACGCGGCACTCTTACACAAAATCGCACACTTGCCGATTTGACATGGCTGCGCGTTGGTGGCCCGGCGGATTGGCTTTTCCAACCGGCAGATGCTGAGGATCTTGCTGAGTTCCTTCGAAAACTACCCAAGGATGTGCCGGTTTTTCCGATGGGTGTTGGATCGAATTTGATTGTAAGGGACGGCGGTTTGCGGGCTGTTGTGATCCGATTGGGCCGTGGCTTTAATGCGATTGATGTGGATTGTGAAATGGTTCACGCAGGTGCCGCGGCATTGGGTGCACATGCCGCGCGCAAGGCGGCAGATGCTGGCATAAACCTGACCTTCTTGCGTACAATACCCGGATCAATCGGTGGTGCTGCTCGAATGAACGCAGGATGCTACGGCGATTATACCGCGGATGTTTTTGTTGGGGCGCAGGCTGTAACGCGCGAGGGCGAGCGCATTACCCTAACATCCAAAGACATGCAGTTTAGCTATCGACAAACACAAATCCCTGCAGACACAATCATCACGCATGTGACCCTAAAAGGCCCGCAAGAAAAGCCTGACGTTCTGCATGCTCGGATGGAAGATCAGCTTGCAAAGCGCGATGCTACACAACCTACGAAAGACCGCAGCGCTGGTTCGACATTCCGAAATCCAGCGGGTTTTAGCTCAACAGGCAAAGCGGACGACGTGCATGACCTCAAGGCATGGAAGGTCATCGATGACGCAGGATGTCGTGGTGCAAAGCGCGGTGGCGCCCAAATGAGCGAAAAGCACTCCAATTTCTTGATCAATACAGGGGCGGCAACGGCAGCCGATCTTGAAGGATTGGGCGAGGAAGTGCGGAAAAAGGTTTACGACACAAGCGGCCTAACGCTAGAGTGGGAAATTATGAGGGTTGGCGAACCAGCCCCATAAAACAGGCGCGTTTCCAACGCATAACAAAAAAGCGACCCACACAAACAATCGTGGGCGAGAGAGGCAGTAGAGGGCATGTCGGGCAGGGCATCCCAGAAAGTCGCCGTATTGACGGGCGGCCCGTCGGCTGAGCGAGAGGTGTCGTTGAGCTCAGGACGCGGTTGCGCAGACGCATTGCGGGGCGAAGGGTTCGAAGTGGTCGAGATTGATCCAGGTATCGATCTCGCTGAGCAACTGCGCGCAGTTGCTCCCGACGTCGTATTCAACGCATTGCATGGTCGGTGGGGCGAAGATGGATGCGTGCAAGGCATTCTTGAATGGCTGCAGATCCCTTATACACACTCTGGCGTTCTGGCTTCCGCATTTGCAATGGACAAGCAGCGGACGAAATCGCTTTTCCGTGCGGCGGGCCTTCCCGTTGTTGAAAGCAGATTGGTTTCTAAGGTCGCGGCCGCTGAACACCACGTATTGCCGCTTCCTTATGTGGTGAAGCCGAATAACGAAGGGTCTTCAGTCGGCGTCTATTTGGTTCAAGCAGGCGCAAATAGCCCGCCAAGACTTTCCGATGAGATGCCAGAAACGGTCATGGTCGAAACATTCGCACCAGGGCGAGATCTGACAACAACCGTACTGGGCGATCGCGCTTTGACGGTAACAGATATCGTAACAGACGGATGGTACGACTACGCCGCGAAATATGAAGTTGGAGGGTCGCGCCACGTTGTTCCTGCCGACATTCCGAAAGATGTTTTTGATGCGTGTATGGACTACGCTCTAAGGGCGCACGCCCTGATAGGGTGCCGGGGCATTAGCAGAACCGATTTCCGATGGGATGAAAGCCGCGGGGTTGATGGTTTGATCCTTTTGGAAACCAATACGCAGCCGGGCATGACGGGAACCTCACTCACTCCGGAGCAGGCCGAACACGTTGGGATAAGCTATGGCCAGCTGTGCCGCATGCTCGTTGAGGACGCATCATGCGCACGTTAATGGATCCCACAACGCGGTGGGGCTATCGGCTCCAACGGATTTGGCTCACGCCGCTATTCCGTGCGCTTTTGCGTACCGGCCTGCCATGTCTCATCGTTGGGTTTGCGATTTACCACCACATTTCAAAGCCAGACGTTACGCGCAGCATGGCCGAAGCTGTTCTTGAGGCACGCGCTGCAATTCAGGAACGCCCTGAATTTATGGTTAAACTGATGGCTATTGAGGGTGCAGATGGCAGCGTAGCTGAAGCGATCCGGTCAGTCGTCCATGTGGATTTTCCAGTATCGTCATTTGATCTTGACCTCGACGCTTTGCGGGAAACGATTGAAGATTTGGCTCCTGTGCGGAACGCAACATTGCGCATTCGGCCGGGCGGGGTGCTTGAGGTAGGCGTGATCGAACGCACACCCGCTCTTGTTTGGCGCACGCGTGAGGGCGTGAGGCTTTTGGATGTCGACGGAGTCACGGTCTCTGAAGTGAATGAGCGGCAAGACCGCCCTGATCTGCCGCTCGTGGTAGGCGCGGGCGCGGATGGTGCGGTTTTCGAAGCTCTAGATCTTGTGCGCGCTAGCGCGCCTATCGCGCAGCGCATGCGTGGACTGCGTCGTATGGGCGAGCGGCGTTGGGATGTCGTGCTGGACCGCGGGCAGACCATTCAGTTGCCCGAGGTCGGCGCGATTTCTGCGCTGGAACGGGTCATCCTTCTAAATAGCGCGCAAGATCTACTTGCGCGCGACATCACACACATCGACCTGCGCAACCCACGTCGTCCGACGTTGCGGTTGGCGCAAAGCAGCCTTGAAGAGCTGCGAAGAATAAGGGGTATTGAGGTTGGAGAACTTGGGCAATGAGTGAGCTATATGCCGCCCAGCGGGCTATGCGAAACATGCGCAAAGCAGCGATGCAGCGTGGTGTGATAGCAATCTTGGACGTAGGCAGTTCAAAGATTGCATGTCTTGTTTTGCGTTTTGACGGACCAGACAGGTTCAGAGAAAAGGATGGGCTAGGGTCGATGGCCGGTCAGTCAGCATTTCGTGTCATAGGTGCCGCTACCACCAGGTCACGCGGGGTGCGCTTTGGTGAAATTGACGCAATGGCCGAAACGGAACGTGCAATCCGCACATCTGTTCAAGCGGCTCAAAAGATGGCGAACGTGCGCGTGGATCACGTGATCGCGTGTTTTGCCGGGGCTGAACCACGCTCTTATGGTCTTAACGGTGAGGTTGAGCTGTCCGACGAGATGGTTACCGAACAAGATGTATCGCGCTGCCTCGCGGCGTGCGACGTGCCTGACTATGGCATGGGTCGTGACGTGCTGCACGCTCAGCCGGTGAATTTCGCGCTTGATCACAGGTCAGGGCTTGGCGATCCAAGAGGGCAGATGGGCAACCGTTTGGCCGCTGATATGCACATGCTCACGGTCGATAGTTCGGCAGTTCAAAATTTGGCCTATTGCGTCAAACGTTGTGATCTCGAGCTCGCAGGCCTTGCCTCATCGGCTTATGCATCTGGCATCTCGTCGCTTGTTGAAGATGAGCAAGAGCTTGGTGCGGCTTGTATCGACCTTGGAGGAGGGGCGACTGGCCTGAGCATTTTTATCAAGCGCCACATGATCTATTCTGACAGTGTCCGCATGGGCGGTGAGCACGTCACAGGTGACATTTCGCTTGGATTGCAGGTCCCAACGGCGACGGCTGAACGCATCAAAACCTTTTACGGCGGCGTAGTAGCCACTGGAATGGATGACCGTGAGATGATCGACATTGGTGGAGACACCGGCGATTGGGAGCATGATCGCCGACAAGTCAGCAGGTCCGAACTGATTGGGATAATGCGGCCGCGGGTTGAAGAAATTCTTGAAGAGGTTCGGGCTCGACTAGATGCCGCTGGTTTTGACCATCTTCCAAGTCAACAAATCGTTTTGACAGGCGGCGGAAGTCAAATCCCAGGCCTAGACGGGCTCGCCTCGCGCATTCTTGGGCAACAGGTTCGGCTGGGCCGCCCTTTGCGGGTGCAAGGTTTGCCGCAGGCGGCAACCGGCCCGGCCTTTGCGAGCGCAGTTGGGCTGAGCCTGTTTGCAGCGCATCCTCAAGACGAGTGGTGGGACTTTGAGCTGCCTGCGGACACGTACCCGGCACGCTCACTAAAACGCGCGGTCCGTTGGTTCCGCGAGAACTGGTGACCCACGATCTTGGGTGCTTCTCAAAATCCAGCAGTTTGTGGCAAGAAAATGCCGAAATGCGGTAGTGAAACAGCAGTTTTTACGTGACCTGAATGCAACATCGGGCTAGGATTGCGACGGAACAGTGCAATTGCCCTAAAAAAAGCGCCCGAAACGGGCCCGGATAACAGGCGGAAACGAGACATGACTTTGAACCTTTCAATGCCCGGTCAGGATGACCTGAAGCCGCGGATTACGGTCTTTGGTGTGGGCGGCGCAGGCGGAAACGCCGTCGATAATATGATCGAAAAAGCGCTAGACGGCGTGGATTTTGTGATTGCGAACACAGATGCACAAGCACTGGCAGGTGCTTCGGCTCCGGCAAAGATCCAAATGGGCATCAAGGTAACAGAAGGTTTGGGTGCAGGCGCACGACCGGCTGTTGGCGGTGCTGCTGCTGAAGAAAGCATTGAGCAAATCGTTGATCACCTCGCTGGCGCACACATGTGCTTTATCACCGCTGGCATGGGTGGCGGAACCGGCACGGGAGCTGCGCCGATCATTGCACAAGCTGCGCGTGAGTTGGGCGTTCTGACTGTCGGT
The DNA here is from genome assembly GCA_937995865.1 of uncultured Paracoccaceae bacterium. Lineage (GTDB taxonomy): Bacteria > Pseudomonadota > Alphaproteobacteria > Rhodobacterales > Rhodobacteraceae > Shimia_B. Next base: position 20,438 of record CALKJA010000200.1, read on the forward strand.
GTCGTGACCAAGCCGTTCCAGTTCGAAGGCGCTAAGCGCATGCGGCAGGCCGAGGAGGGCGTGGAAGCCCTTCAAAAGGTTGTTGATACGCTTATCATCATCCCGAACCAAAACCTGTTCCGTCTTGCCAATGAGAAAACGACATTCACTGAAGCATTCTCTCTTGCTGACGACGTCCTGTATCAGGGCGTAAAGGGAGTAACAGATTTGATGGTCAAGCCGGGCTTGATTAACCTTGATTTCGCTGATGTCCGATCCGTAATGGACGAGATGGGCAAAGCGATGATGGGCACTGGTGAGTCAGACGGTGAAGATCGCGCAATCCAAGCCGCTGAGAAAGCTATTGCTAACCCGCTGCTGGATGAGATCAGCTTGCGCGGCGCAAAAGGCGTGTTGATCAACATCACTGGTGGCTACGACCTGACACTTTTTGAACTTGACGAAGCTGCCAATCGTATCCGTGAGGAAGTTGACGCAGACGCGAATATCATTGTCGGTTCAACGTTGGACACAGACATGGAAGGCGCGATGCGTGTCAGTGTTGTCGCGACAGGCATCGATGCAACGGATGTTGACCACGACATGCCAGTCCCGCGCCGTTCTATGGCCGCACCGATTGCAGCATCGGCTCCAGCTCCAGCAGTCCCAGCTCCAGAGCCAGAGATGGTTGCGGCTGAGAATTCACCAGAGCTTTTTGATGCACCGCAACGGCAACCAGACGTCGCTGATATGTTTGATGCGCCACAGCAAGCTGACGTTTATGACGATGTGCCGCCGCCTGTATACCAACCTCAGCCAGTCGCATTTGAGCCAAGCATTGAAGAAGAAGCACCTGCAGAAGCTTTTGTTGCCCCAGTCGCTCCAGCGCCCGGCACGCCTTCGCCAGAAGCACTGGCGCGTTTGCAAAATGCAATCGCAAAGCAGCCTGGCGCGCAGACACGCCCTGAACCCATTCAACCAACGGCTGCACAAGCAGATGAGCGCCCACGTTTCGGGATTAACTCTTTGATCGGCCGCATGACTGGCGGGGCAGAGGGCAATGAGCAGCAAGCAGCTCGCAAACAGCCCCCTGTGCAAAGCTACGAAGAAGAAACTGCACCGAGCGAAGATCAAGAACGTATCGAGATCCCGGCGTTCCTTCGTCGTCAGGCGAACTGAGCAGCGTGAACTCGCTGTAACAGGTTGTAATGCACCTACTGAAACACCGCCTTAGGGCGGTGTTTTGTTTTGAAAACAGGCGGTTACGACGTGCGCAAGAAATCGCGCAATTTTTAGTGATGTTTCACATGGTTACAAAGAGTGAGTTGAGGGCCAGGCAAGCAGAATTTACCTAGGTGCCAACCGCAGCGGTTGGCTGCGCTGATAAGATGGGACACTCTGTGCAAGCAACGGTGAAATCTCCAGTGAACTTTACGGGCGTCGGCCTACATGGTGGTGCGCCTGTGTCGATGGTCGTTCGCCCAGCCTCTGTCGAGCATGGGGTTTGGTTTCGCCGAACAGATATCGATGATTTGGACGCAATGGTTCCCGCACGCTGGAGTGCGGTTGAGCGGTCGCCCCTTTGCACAAAGGTTGTGAATAGCTCGGGTGTCTATGTGTCCACTATTGAGCACTTGATGGCAGCCCTTGCAGGCTGCGGCGTTCGGAACGCGTTGATCGATATCGATGGCCCCGAAGTGCCAATTCTTGATGGGAGCGCGGCACCTTTTGTGCGCGGCATTCTTGAAAAAGGTCTAATGACCCAATCGGCACCGATGAGAGCCATTGAAATTCTCGAACCGATTGAGGTCCGTGAGGGCGACGCAATCGCACGGCTCGAACCCTCTCACGGTTTCGCGATGGACTTCGGTATCGATTTTGCAGAGGCCGCAATCGGCGAGCAGCATAAAACAATGAACCTCGCTAATGGAGCTTTCGTTCACGAGCTATCAGACAGCAGAACCTTCTGCCGCCAATCTGACGTTGATGTGATGCGCGCGAATGGTCTTGCTATGGGTGGCACCATGGAAAACGCAGTGGTTTTTGACGGTGACAAAGTACTCAGCCCAGGCGGCTTGCGTTATGGCGATGAGCCTGTGCGCCACAAAATGCTGGATGCAGTGGGGGACCTCGCTCTGGCGGGAGCGCCAATTCTGGGGCGTTACGTAGGGGTACGCGCCGGGCATTCAATCACAAACCAATTGCTGCGCAGCCTTTTTGCAAACCCAGAGTCGTTTCGCATGGTTGAGTGCGACGCCGCGACGGCGGCTCGGCTCCCTGGCGCTGGTGTGACCCGCGCTGATGCGCTTGCGCTTCACTGATCCGCCGACTTTGGCCATGATCTGCCGAAAGGCAATTTGATCTACCTGAATTCTATGGTAACCCGTGTAAAATGGCCCTTCGAAAACGGGCAAACATGGGGGCATACACCCTGCTACAGGCGGCGAGGTATTAGGCAAATGGGAACACGGCTTCTGCTTTCGGCGATTGCGTTGGGCGCTCTAGTGTCTTGCGGCCTGAGTGACGCGCCTACCGTCCCGCTTGAAAATTTCACGGCGAAAGAAATCTACGATCGTGGAGAGTTTGAGCTTTCGCGCCAGCAAACCGAAGATGCAGCGCGTTACTTCGGTGAAGTTGAGCGTCTTTATCCTTATTCCGAATGGGCAAAGCGTTCGCTCATAATGCAGGCGTTTGCTTTTCATCAAGGATCAGACTACGCGAACAGTCGCTCGGCAGCGCAGCGCTATCTCGATTTCTATCCTGCTGATTCAGATGCGGCCTATGCACAGTATCTTTTAGCACTTAGCTACTATGATCAAATTGACGAAGTTGGCCGTGATCAAGGGCTCACCTTTCAGGCCCTTCAATCACTCCGCATAGTGATCGAACGATATCCTGAGAGCGAATACGCAGAAACGGCCATCCTGAAGTTTGACCTCGCCTTTGACCATCTGGCCGGCAAGGAAATGGAGATTGGCCGATATTACTTGAAAAAGGGCCATTACGGTGCAGCGATTAACCGCTTTCGTGCGGTCGTCGAGGATTTCCAAACGACAAGCCATACGGCCGAAGCGCTTCACCGCCTTGTTGAGTCTTATCTTGCGCTTGGGCTTGACGCCGAGGCTCAAACTGCCGGGGCCATTTTGGGGCATAACTACCAAGGAACTGAGTGGTACCAAGACAGCTTCTCCCTCTTGAAAGGGCAAGGGCTGCAGGCGCGGTCAATCGGAGATAACTGGCTTAGTGCTATCTATCGTCAGGTGCTCAAAGGCGAATGGCTGTAAAAGGGTGGCGGCGCGCGGCCCTGCCAAATATGTAATGCTGCGTGGTCTTGATATCCGGGACATGCTGATCATTGACAGGCTGGAACTTGAATTTCAGCCTGGTCTTAATGTTCTGACCGGTGAAACAGGTGCCGGGAAATCAATCTTGCTGGATTCGTTGGGTTTCGTTCTTGGTTGGCGCGGGCGCGCGGACCTTGTTCGGCAGGGCGCGGATCAAGGGGAGGTTTCGGCTTGGTTTGATCTTCCGGCCGGGCATGCGGCGTATGCTGTTCTTGAAGATGCGGGCTTTAACACCGGCGAAGAACTCCTTTTGCGCAGGGTTAACTTCAAAGATGGGCGCAAAACAGCATATGTGAATGATCGCCGCGCATCAGGCGAGGTCCTGCGCGCATTGTCTGAAACGTTGATCGAATTGCATGGCCAACACGATGACAAAGGTCTTTTGAATGTGCGTGGACACCGGGCTCTTCTTGATGCCTTTGGCAGTTATCCAAGCAAACGAGCTTCGGTGCGTAGTGCATGGCGTGCAAGTGTCGCGGCGGACAAGGCACTCGCATCAGCGCGTCTTTCGGCCTCTGCTTTAGCCGAAGAAGAAGACTTCCTACGGCACGCTGTGGCGGAGCTAGACGCCCTTGATCCACAGAACGGAGAGGATGCAGAGCTTGATGCCCGCCGGCGGCTTATGCAATCGGCCGAAAGGATCCGTGAAGATATTAAGCGTGCATTTGAGGCACTTGGTCCTAACGGCGCAGAAGGCATGATGGGCGATGCGACGCGCTGGCTTGAAGGTGCTGCGGACAAGGCGGAGGGTGGGCTTGATGCGCCGCTTTCAGCGCTGTCGCGCGCATTAGTCGAGCTGGGTGAAGCGCAATCTGGTGTGGACACGGTTTTAGAGAGTTTAGCGTTTGATCCTCGGGAGTTGGAGGAGACGGAAGAGCGGCTATTTGCGATGCGTGCACTCGCCCGCAAGCACGGAATTGCTCAAGATGGTCTGCCGGTCTTGGCCATTGAACTGCGTGGGAAGCTAGATGCTTTTGAAAACAGTGGTGCAGATGTCGAGCGTTTAGAGAAAGAGGCATATCAAGCTCGACAGACATTTGATGCTTCAGCGGCTGCATTGTCTGTGGCTCGGCGCGAGGCTGCGGTTAGGTTAGACGCAGCCATGGCGAAAGAACTTGCTCCGCTTAAGATGGAGCGCGCCCTATTTCATACCGATGTAACATTCGCTGAGTCTGGCCCAGAAGGTGTAGATGCTGTCGCTTTTACAGTTGCAACAAACCCAGGCGCGCCAGCGGGTCCGCTGAACAAGATTGCGTCAGGAGGGGAGCTTTCTCGCTTTTTGCTTGCCCTAAAGGTTTGCCTGACCGGCGGTGCGGCGACACAAACACTTATCTTTGATGAAATTGACCGAGGTGTCGGTGGGGCGACCGCTGATGCTGTTGGGCGGCGCCTCGCTTCTTTGGCCGATGGTGCGCAGGTGTTAGTTGTGACCCATTCCCCGCAAGTAGCCGCCTTGGGGGCGCATCACTGGCGTGTATCAAAGCGTGTGGAGGATGATATGACCTTTAGTCAGGTAGACCCTCTTGCCCCGGCGGACCGTGTAGACGAGATCGCGCGTATGTTGGCAGGTGACACGATTACCGATGCCGCGCGTGCTGCCGCAATGGCGCTTTTGGCAGGTTAGTTCTGCCGCACCAATTTGCCCGGGTTCATGATATTATCAGGATCCAATGCGCGTTTGATTTGCCCCATAAGCCCCCAAGCCGCGCCGTGCTCGGCTTCCATGTAGTCTAGCTTACCCATGCCAACGCCATGCTCACCCGTTGCTGTTCCACCGAGCTCTAACGCAAGGGTCACCATACGGCTCTGGAGAGCAAGAGCCTGTTCTCTCTCTGCTTCCTCGTCAGGATCGACAAGCAGAATAGCGTGGTAATTGCCGTCACCCACATGGCCAAGGATTGGGCCAACCAGTCCACTCTGCGCAATACCTGCCTGTGTTTTCTCAATAGCTTCTGCCAGTGTGGAGATTGGAACGCACACATCGGTAACAACGGCACGGGCGCCTTTTTTCGAGCCAAGGATAGCATAGTAGGCGTCGTAGCGCGCCGCCCAAAGTGCACGTTTTTCGTCTTCATCGGTGGACCAAACGAATCCAAGCCCGCCATTTTCGGTGGCCAATTCGCCGAACGCGGCGGCTTGTTCGGCCACAGCACTAGGCGAGCCATGAAAATCGACAAAGAGGTGGGGTTGTTCCGGGTCCGCCCTGTTGGAGTAAGAGTTAACTGCTGCAATTGAGGCCGCGTCAAGATATTCGATGCGCGCCATTGGGACACCGCTTTGGATAGTTTCGATAACGGTTTGAACCGCGCTTGGGGTATCGGGAAAGGCACAAACCGCAGCTGCAGTCGCTTCGGGTAAGCCGTGTAGCTTTAGGGTAAGCTCTGTGATCAGCCCCAATGTACCCTCTGAGCCGACAAAAAGTGCGGTCAAGTCGTACCCAGCCGAGGATTTGCGGGCGGCTGTTCCCGTCCGAATAATTTTACCCTCTGCGGTCACGATCTCAAGCGCAAGCACGTTGTCACGCATCGTCCCATAACGTACCGCCGTTGTGCCTGAGGCCCGCGTTGAAGCCATCCCCCCAAGCGATGCATTTGCTCCGGGATCAACTGGGAAGAAAAGGCCCGTTGCCCGGAGTTCCTCGTTTAACTCTTCGCGTGTAAGGCCCGGCTGAACCCGGGCAAGCATATCTTCGGGACGCAGTTCTAACACCGCGTTCATCTCCCTGAAATCGATGGTCACCCCACCACGGATGGCAGCTGTGTGTCCCTCAAGCGACGTGCCGGTGCCGAACCCGATGACCGGGCACCCATGCTCACCACAGATGCGCATGGCTTGCGCCACCTCATCGGCATTTTGCGGATAAAGCACGGCATCGGGTGATGTTGTCGCAAAATGTGTTTCGGATTGGCCATGTAGCGCCAGATCGGACTTGGAGCGAGACAGGCGATCCCCTAACACTGAGTTTAAGGCGGTGATAGCGGTCTCTATGCTCATGCGTAGGATTCCTGAATTGATTGGCGCCAGCATAGACAAACCTACGGTGCCAAGAAACCCGTTGGGAGGACGAACTGCGATGGAGCGCGTGCGCCAGCAAATCAAAGACGGGATCCGGAACAGCTGGAGCCTCTTGCGCACCAAAGGTCCGAGCCAAATTCAGTTTTGGTTCATCGCTTTGCTCATTGGTTTTTCGGCTGGGTTCGTGGCGCTCGGGTTTCGTATGGGTATCGAGGCGCTACAGGGTGCGATCTACGGCGCAGACGATCTTGGAATGTTACACAGCTGGGCGCGCACGCTGCCTTGGTACACGATCCTTCTTACGCCGATTTTCGGCGGTGCTGTTGTTGGCTTGATCCTTCAGACATTTACGGATGATGGGCGGGTCCGATCTGTCGCCGATGTAATCGAGGGAGCGGCCATGAAAGAGGGCCGGGTCGAAATCAAAGCAGGCATTGCATCCGCAGTGGCGTCGCTCATCACGTTATCTTCAGGCGGATCGACGGGCCGGGAGGGGCCTGTTGTCCATTTGACGGGCCTGATTTCAACAAAAGTCTCAAACCTGATCCGCGCAAACGGTATTACCGGGCGCGATCTTCTTGGGTGCGCGGTGGCTGCTGGCGTCTCGGCGTCCTTTAATGCGCCAATCGCTGGTGCGCTTTTTGCCCTTGAGGTGATTTTGCGTCACTTCGCGGTGCACGCATTTGCACCAATTGTCATCGCTTCAGTTGCGGGAACGCTAGTCAGCCGGCTGCGCTTTGGCGACATCACCGAATTCTCCCTACCTACACAGAATGCTTTGGCTTTCTATGTTGAATTGCCCGCTTTCCTTATCCTTGGTCTGATCTGCGGTCTTGTGGCAGTTATCCTAATGCGCACGATCTTTTGGTTCGATGATTTTGGCACGCGAACACATAATGCGACCAAACTTCCGGGCTGGACCCGCCCGATGCTTGCTGGTGCGCTCCTGGGCGCGATCGCAATTTTCTATCCGCATATTATTGGCGTTGGCTATGAAACCACGACCGCGGCTCTGTCTGGCAATATTCTGATGCACGAAGCGATCGTGTTTTGTGTGATTAAGGTCGTTGCCGTTGCGATCACGATGGGCGGCCGAATGGGCGGCGGAGTTTTTTCACCTTCGCTTATGGTGGGGGCGCTGACCGGTCTTGCCTTTGGCATCATAGCAACCGGAATATTTCCTGATGTTTCCGGGGCGGAAACGCTTTACGCGCTTGCAGGCATGGGCGCTGTCGCTGCTGCCGTTTTGGGTGCGCCGATTTCAACCACGTTAATTGTCTTCGAGCTTACTGGTGACTGGCAAACAGGGCTAGCCGTTATGGTGGCGGTTTCGATGTCTACAGCGCTGAGTGCAAGCCTTGTTGATCGCAGTTTTTTCCTCACGCAATTGGAACGCAGGGGCGTGCATCTTGCGGCAGGGCCTCAGGCTTACTTGCTTGCGATGTTTGGCGTTGCCCAGATTATGCGCCGGCCTGACGATCCGCGCGCTGCAGATAAAGCGCAATGCTGGAGCATGATCGATGAAAGCGTCTATGTGACGGATACGGCCACCCTTGAGACCGCTATGCCACTCTTCGAAAGCACCAATGCAGTCTTTTTACCTGTGGTATCATTGGGTAAGGATGGCACGCCGTCTTTGGTGGGTGCCCTTTTTCAGGTCGATGCGCTCAAAGCCTATAATCGCGCGCTTGCGGCAACTGCGGCTGAAGAACACTCCTAGAGCTTTTCGACTGTCACCATATCATGTCCGAAAGCCAGATATCCTTCAATCTGGCCGACACCTTCGTAAGGTGCCTCATAGCTCCAAACCGAATTTTCCAGTGTGCCGCTTTTAGTGACGATATGAAAATAGCTTGCATCGCCTTTATGCGGGCAATGCGTCGTGTTCTCGGAAGGATCTAAAAAGGCCATCGCGATATCGCCGCGTGGAAAATATATGACTTCGGGATAGCTACCTTCGGATAGCTCAAGCGCAGTCTTGCTTTCGCCAACGACCGCCCCCGCGACACGAACAACCCATGTGCCTGCGGCCTGCCTGATTTTGATGTGGTCTGCCATTTGGGGTGTCTCCGTGCATGTAAGGTCCGCCGCAAACGCAGCTTAAATTCAGATAGCGCGTGTGGCGCGTGCAATCCAGCCCTCAGCGCGCGGCGTAAGCCGACCTGACAGGCGTGCGGCGCATTCTTCATGATAGTCATTGAGCCATTTTCGGGCCTCTGAGCCCAGCAAATCTGGATCAATGAGGCTCAGATCAATAGGCACATACGTGAGTGTTTCAAAGCTCAGCATATCGCGCGCGTCTGCTCCAGGTAGGGTAGGCGCTTCTTCAACAACGATCAGGTTTTCAATGCGAATACCAAAAGCACCCTCCCGATAATAACCCGGTTCATTGGAAAGGATCATGCCAGCTTTGAGCGGTAGATCTGACGCTCGGCTAATCCGTGCTGGACCTTCATGTACTGAAAGGTAGGAGCCAACACCATGACCAGTTCCATGATCGTAATCCTGCCCAGCCCGCCAAAGCGGTGCGCGTGCGATGGTATCTAGATGGCTACCAGCTATGCCTTTGGGGAAGCGGATCCGCGATAAATCGATCATCCCTTTAAGGACCCGGGTGAATGCAAAACGCGCGTCTTCGGGGGCGGGGCCAAGTGCGATAGTGCGGGTGATGTCCGTGGTGCCATCTACATATTGGCCTCCGGAATCCACAAGCAGCAACTCCCCAGTAGCCAGCGTTCGGTTTGTCTCTTCAGAAACGCGATAATGCACTATTGCCCCGTTTGGGCCTGCACCGCTAATTGTTTCAAAAGAGATATCGCGCAGGGCGTTTGTTTCACGCCGAAAGCCCTCCAATGCTCTGACCACATCTATCTCAGTCAGGTCATTTGGATCGGACGCCTCAAGCCAAGCCAGAAATTCAACCATCGCAACCGCGTCCCGATCATGTGCCGCGCGCGCGCCTGATAGCTCCGCCTCAGTTTTGCAGGCTTTGGGTATCAGGCACGGGTCAGGCGCTTCTGACGGGTCTGCGCTCAAGGCCTCCATTACAGCTTGCGGGCAGAACTCAGGGTCAATGCGCACTCGGTCTGACAGACCCCCGATTGCTGAAAGAAGCGTATCCGGCGCGCATATCTCAACGTCTTTGTCCAAATTGAGAGGTTGGGCTTTTTCAGGTTCCACAAAAAGTGAAACTCGGGCGTCTTCGTAGAGGATCGCAAAGCACTGAACCACCGGGATCCTTGGAATGTCGGAGCCCCGAATGTTCAACAGCCAGCAGATTGAGTCCGGCAGCGTTATAATGACTGCAGTCTCGCCTGCATCGCGAAGGGTTTGGGCCAACCGTGTGCGCTTGGCTTTTGAAGTCTCACCCGCCAATTCAATCGGGTGGTCAAAGGCCAGACCTGTGGGTCTTGCCGGGCGATCACTCCAGACGGAGTCTACAAGGTTCTGAACCGGGCGCAGCGCCATCCCATTTGCCTTTAAAACTTTGGTGAGCGCGCGCACGGCCTTAACAGGATGTAGCCAAGGGTCGTATCCGATGACCGACCCGGCTTTGGCATTCTGCGCGATCCATTCTGGGAGCGTGATCTCAGGCCAATCTACGGGCGTATACACATCCGCAACCTGTTGATTAACCTGAACGCGGTACCGCCCATCAACCAGAACACCTGCGGTTTCGGCCAAAATAACAGCGTATCCCGCGGAGCCTGTGAACCCGGTTAGCCAAGCTAGACGATCATCGCAGTCCGCGACATACTCACCCTGCCATGCGTCGGCGCGTGGAACGATAAACCCATCAACGCCCTCAGCCACCATTTCAGCTCGCAGGGCAGCCAGCCGGGGCGGCCCCTGTTCAGGCCGTGACGTCACCTCAAAAGTCTGGAACATTCTTTGGCCCTCTTTGTGGTCTAAATATCCCCGCCGGAGGCCGCGAATCTTTTGAAAATTCGCTTCTCCAAAATGGACACAGGCTCAGCCCGTGCGCTTCATGCCCTTTGCTCTGGCCCGCGCCCTAGGGTCGCTATCGAAAAGCCCTGCGAGCTGTTCGGTCATGGCACCTGCAAGTTGCTCGACATCGGTGATTGTCACCGCTCGATCATAGTACCGGGTTACATCGTGGCCGATGCCGATGGCGATCAGTTCAACCTGCCGTCGCTTTTCGACCATGCCGATAACGTCGCGAAGGTGCTTTTCAAGGTAATTCGCTGGGTTCACGGACAAAGTGGAATCATCTACCGGCGCGCCGTCTGAGATCACCATAAGGATCTTGCGAGCCTCAGGGCGGTTCACCATCCGGCGGTGCGCCCATTCCAACGCTTCCCCATCAATATTCTCTTTCAGCAGGCCCTCTTTCATCATCAGCCCAAGATTGGGCCGCGCCCGTCGCCAAGGCGCGTCAGCGCTTTTATAGATGATATGCCGCAGGTCGTTTAGGCGTCCGGGTTGCTGTGGTCGGCCCTCTGCCAACCATGCCTCACGGCATTGTCCGCCTTTCCAAGCGCGGGTGGTGAAGCCCAAGATTTCCGTTTTAACAGCACACCGTTCCAGTGTCCTTGCTAAGACATCGGCACAGATTGCGGCAATTGAAATCGGTCGTCCACGCATGGATCCAGAATTGTCTAGAAGCAAGGTGACACACGTATCTCTAAACTCCGTGTCCTTCTCGATCTTAAAGGACAGTGGGGTGGTCGGGCTCACAACCACGCGTGCCAGACGACCAGCGTCCAACATCCCTTCTTCAAGATCAAACTCCCAGCTGCGATTTTGCTGAGCTTGAAGCCGGCGTTGTAGTTTGTTGGCAAGCCTTGATACCGCGCCCTTAAGCGGATCCAGTTGCTGATCAAGATATGCTCGCAGTCGCTCTAGTTCGGCAGGTTCTGCAAGATCTTCGGCCCGGACTTCTTCATCATGATCCGTTTGATAGACAATGTAATCTGGGTCAGCCTCAGAATGAGGGGGCGGGGCAGGCGGCTCCATCGGAGCTTCGCCATCCGGCATTTCAGCCTCTTCGGCCATTTCAGCCTCGGCCATCTCATCGAGCGTGACCGATGCCTGTGCGGCATCTTGCTGTTGCTCCTGACTTTGCTCAGGGGCGGCATCCATATCTTGTTCGTCGTCGCTCTCGTCATCGCCGGTGCTGTCCGGCTGATCCTGATCATCGGGATCACCTTCGGCTTCGTCCGTTTCCTCGTCATTGAGATCATCGGGATCGTCGCCGAGTTGATCCCCATACCCAAGATCGCTGATAATTTGACGCGCGAATTTGGCGAATTGGGACTGATCAGCCAAAAGGTCGGTCAAGTTCTCCAGCGTGCCGCCAGCTTGTTGTTCGATATAGCCGCGCCAGAGCTCCATCACATTGGCAGCGTCCTTAGGAAGATCGCGACCGGTTGCCAAATGACGGATGAGATAGCCGGCTGCGGTTGCCAATGGGGCTTCTGCAGCTTCTTTGATATCGCCATAGCCACGCCGCAGCGCTTCATTGGCGATCTTGTGATCGATATTCGAAGCCGTGCCCGGCATCGCATCAGCGCCCACAGCTTCGCAACGCGCGGTCTCCATTGCGTCATAAAGATCGCGGGCCATGTTGCCGTTCGGAGCATACCGATTGTAGGTGTTCGCGTCGTGATACTTGTGGCGCAAGGCGAGAGCATCTGCTGTACCGCGCGCAAGCAGCACTTCATGCCGCGTCATTCGGCGTGAGACCTGCGGAAGGCGCAGCGCATCATTTGTTGCACCGGGTGGGTCCACGGAATAGCTGACCGACAATTCAGGATCGTCAGCTATGACCTTGGCCGCCTCGGCCACGGCCTTTTTGAACGGATCTGCAGGATTGTCTGGGTTTTGCGCCATGTCGCCTCTAGCCGAGGCTCATTGCAGCGGCACTTTCCGGCAGCTCTTCATCGAAACACTTCTGATAAAACTCGGCGACTGTCGCACGCTCAAGTTCATCGCATTTGTTGAGAAATGACAGCCGGAACGCGTATCCAACATTGCGGAAGATTTCCGCATTTTGGGCCCAAGAAATCACTGTACGCGGGGACATCACAGTCGAAAGATCGCCCGCCATGAAGGCTGTTCTTGTCATATCCGCGACCGTGACCATCTGCTTGACCTGTTTGCGCCCTGCTTCGGTGTTATAGTTGGCGTTCTTGGCCAAAACGATGGCCGCCTCTGCATCTACGCTAAGGTAGTTGAGTGTGGCCACAAGAGACCAGCGGTCCATCTGGCCTTGGTTGATCTGTTGGGTGCCGTGATACAGCCCGGTCGTATCGCCCAAACCCACTGTGTTCGCCGTCGCGAAGATACGGAAATGTGGGTGTGGGGTTATGACCTTGTTTTGGTCAAGAAGCGTCAGCTTTCCGTCTGTTTCCAACACACGTTGGATCACGAACATCACGTCTGCACGGCCAGCATCATATTCGTCGAACACGATTGCGCAGGGATTGCGCAGTGCCCAAGGCAAAATACCTTCTTGGAAATCCGTAACCTGTTTGCCGTCTTTCAGCTTGATCGCGTCTTTCCCGATCAAATCAATCCGAGAGATGTGGCTGTCGAGGTTCACGCGAACAGCAGGCCAATTCAGTCGGGCGGCTACCTGCTCAATATGCGTGGATTTTCCTGTTCCGTGATAGCCTTGAACCATCACGCGTCGGTTGTTCGTGAACCCCGCTAAGATTGCGAGGGTCGTATCGGGGTCAAACTTATAGGTCGCGTCAAGGTCCGGCACCCGTTCGGACGGCTCTTCAAAGCCTTTGACGACCATATCGGTGTCGATGCCAAAAACCTCGCGAACGCTCACATCGCGCGTTGGGGTCATGTCGAGATCGAGAGTACCGTCAGCCATTGGAAATCCTTGTGCGTTCGCGCATTTTTGATGCGCCTCTTGTGCGCCGTTGCGCGTCGTCGTGTAACATACCGTTGCTTGAAGCGAGGGCAACCGATGATCCGACATGGATTGTCTCTTTCCGACCTGATTGGACATTCAAAGCATGGTTGGTCACCAAGAACTTGCACATGAGATGTGGCATGGGTTGTCTCCGGCTGCCCTCTTGCTCTTATGAGGCGACAGGTAGTCACACTTAGCGGTGCGAAGCCTTTGAAAAGGCCTGTTTTGGCGGAATCGCGGTGCCCATTGTATTGCAATTGCCGCCGGAGCCTTTGGTTTTCGAACCAAGCGCCTAAGGCACTAAAGGACAACAAACCGATGCTTCTGTTGCAATCTGGAGTTGGTTGCGGATCTCGCGTGAACGCGGGCGCGCGTTATGACGCGACCGACTGACGCAACCGCGACAAACTCGGCGAATTCCCAAGAATCCGCGTTGCATTGTTCTGCACGGCACCAACCTTGGCCAGCTCCGCTCGATCAAAACTCAGATGGCCTAGGCGACAGAAAGATTGCACGGCACCTGCGGGCGCGTTAGCCAAAGTCCATGAACGACTGTGATGACATAGAAGATTGCATCGCGCGTTGCGCGCTTGGCGATCGCGCGGCCTTTGACGCTCTCTATGCTTCGACGTCTGCAAAACTCTTCTCAATCTGTCTACGTATTTTGAATGATCGCCCCGCCGCTGAAGAGGCGCTGCAAGAGATCTACATACAAGTTTGGACAAATGCGGTTAGCTACCGTGTGCATGGGTTAAGCCCAATGACCTGGCTTTTAACTGTGGCGCGCAACCATGCAACGGATCGGTTGCGTGCACGGCGCGCCGCATCCGACGGTGTTGGCACAACTGCTGGTGACGATGCGCTTGATTGGATTGCAGGCGAACATGACGCGCAGTGCAGAACAGCAGTTTTGCATACGTGCATGTCTGAATTGCCGGTTGATCGGGTGGAACCTATCGAACGGGCGTATTTGATGGGTGAAACTTACGAAGAACTCTCCGCTCTGTTTAGGCAGCCGAAAGACGCCATGCGCGTTCAGCTCCAGCAAACGCTTGTTTCGCTTAGAACATGTCTAACGCGATGAAAGCGGGGGATCCCTTTGCTTCCGGATCGGGGCGGGGCGACGATTCCGCATTGGCTGCTGAGTATGCGATGGGCCTGTTAGACATTGCTGAGGCGCAAAACTTCGAAGACCGCATGACGCGTGATCCGACATTATGCGCCCTTTACGCAGGCTGGTGCGAGAGCTTGGTGCAAATGGTTGAAGGACCAGACATCGAAGCGCCCGCACGAGTTAAATCCATGATTGATAGACGCCTGTTTGGGCATCGCTCATTGGTCGAACAGTTTGGGCGTTGGGTTCTAGGGGCATTGCTCGGTGCGGGTGCCGCGGCGGCAGTGCTTATTGTTACAATGGTTTATATCCTTCCAGCGCTCAACCAGACCGAATTGCACGCTGAATTGGAAGGTGAAGCAAATGTCTCTGCCTCCGCGCGGTATGATAGCCGCACTCAACAGCTTGCAGCGGCGCAGACCGAAGGCGCGCCTCAAGTTGGCCGCGACTATGAACTTTGGCTGTTCCTTGCCGGTGAAATACCCGTTTCGCTTGGGGTTTTTGATGCAGGGGGCCGGTTGGTTGCGGACCTTTCCGTTGTTCCCATGGGCGTATTAATGGGCGCAACTTTGGCCATAAGCGAAGAGCCAGACAGAGGTTCACCAACTGGTGCGCCAACGGGGGAGATGCTCGCGTCAGGGGCTCTTGCCGCACCCTAGGAATAAGCAGCGCACCGCCGACAATAGCGTCCGTACGAAATTTGCCGGTCTGATTTTTCGGTGAACGCGTTTGCATCTCGTAATTGCTCGCGCGACTTCAACAAACCGTCATAACATGCGATTTTCCCTCAGCTAGTCTGCAGGGGCATGTATATCTGCATCTGAAGCCGCGAACCTAAAGGCGCATTGTTCCGAACGTGCCCCGATCGAATGGTGTCACGATGGATGAAGATCATGTGCGCCTTCAAAGTTAACGCCGAAACGCGTTGCTCTACTCGCGCGATACCCCCAGTCCCGGGGGCGAACACCACTTGCATCAGGAAAGGATGCCGGATGACCCATGCTCTGACACGTCGAGCGCTGCTCGCAAGCGCAACCAGTGCGGTAACTTTGGCGGCCTTGCCGGTCGTGGCTGCGACAGGCGATTTTGAAGTTACCCGAACCGAAAGCGAATGGCGCTCTTTGCTAACGGATCTTCAGTTCAACGTAATGCGCAAGGAAGCCACTGAGCGCTCCTTTTCCAGCCCGCTGGACAAGAACTATGCAAAGGGCACGTACCATTGCCGTGGTTGTGACCTCGCGGTTTATAGCTCCAAGGCGAAATTCGACAGCGGCACAGGTTGGCCAAGCTTCTATGAAGCCCTTCCGAACGCTATTCGTACGAAAAAAGACCGCAAGCTCTTGCGCGTTCGAACAGAATGCCATTGCCGACGCTGCGGAAGTCATTTCGGGCATATCTTCAGCGACGGTCCAAAGCCAACAGGGTTGCGCCATTGCTTGAATGGAGCAAGCTTGGTCTTCAAGTTCGCCTAAATTGCAAAACTAAACAAAATCTGCACTTTTTCGACGCAATCTTTCCTCAGCACGGACACTAAGCTCGGTACTCTTGTTAAGGAGGCGGATGCGATGCGTTTAATTTATGCAGTGACTTACTTTTGGCTAACGCTTGGTGTGACCATGATCGCGACCGCCAAGATTGGCCTGTATTTGCCCGTTATCCTTTGGATTGCGGCAGCATACGGCGCGTCTTTGATGGCGGCATGTTGCGCTAGCGTCCTCATGCTGCCTGGATGGTTGGGGCTGGGGCTTGCTGTTGGTCTCTCCTCCGCGATCGGCGTTGGAGCCGCGTCGATTGGGGTGATTTTGTCGCCGAGCGTTCACCTTACTTCGTTGCCTGCGCTGCTTTCTGTTCCGGGCATTGGGTCACTTTGGCTTGGCCTAATTTGTGCGGTGCACTGGTCTGTCACTACGGTGCAGGACATCCCGTTGCAAACTCAGCCGGATGCCTAACTTTTGTCTCATATCTGCATTAATTCATCTTCAGATGACGGATGGAGCGCTTGCGCGTGCAATTTCAACTGACCCTCCCAAGCCCGGCTGAGCGGGGTGTGGCGCTGGCCTATTGCGGGCTCGCTTTGGCGGGAGCTGTGCTTGGAGCTGGCACGCTATCGGGTTTGGATGGATTTGAGATGCTTCTTGGGGCCGATGCATCACTTTTTTTGCGCGGGCTGGCAGGAGCGATTGGTGGAATCGTGTCTGGAGCGGCATTGCGGGGCCGCTTCGGCCAATTCGGTCTGCGTGGAGACGCCACAGCTTTTTTCGCAGCCCTACTTGCAACGATGAGCCTTGGGATCGTTGCCGGCACGCTCGTTTTGCCGATCCTTGGCACCATGTTTGCACCTTGGCTTATCATTGTTGCTATTGGGTCGAAGCCTTGGCTGGCATTGCCTTGGGCAGTTGCGCTCTTTTCATTTCATATCGCCCGGCGCGCGCATCGCGCCGAACGTGACAGTATTTTCAAGTGGATCGAGAAGCTGGACGGCGCTTAGCTTGGCCCTTCTTTACTTAAAGCTACGGCTCTCTTTGATCTGATCCCAAGCCCAAACAACTTCGCCTAATTGCTCTTCTTGGCTGCGATCCCCACCATTCATGTCAGGGTGTAGAACCTTGATAAGTGCTTTGTAAGCCTTGCGAATTTCGGCCTTAGTTGCGTTATCTGCGACCTCTAGGATATCAACGGCACGCCTTTCAGTCGGTGGGAGTTTACGCCTTCCGCCAGAATTCTTACCGGGGTTTCTGGTCGCATTTGCGCCCAAAACCTGGTGCGGGTCGTCCACACCCAAGCGTGCCCAAGCACGCTCTTCCGCGGATTGCTTTAATGGTTTTGTTTCGCGTTCCCAAACACGATCCTTGTCCATCTGTTCAGAGAATTCCTGTTCAGTGGATCCATCAAAGAAATTCCACTTTAAGTTATATTCGCGGACATGATCCTTACAAAACCAGTAAAAATCATCGAGGATATCGGGGCTTTTCGGTGCCCGGTATTTCGCAGGTTCTTGGCAACCCGGACTTTCGCAAATCCGGGTCGACGTTTCGAACGCACCCGACATGCCTCGACGGCCACGGGTGTTCTTCTTTTTCGCGGACGAGACAGACATGTCAAATCCGAATGGATCGCTCTTAGACATCGTGCATCCTTTTCGACTCGGCGCATCGATACTAAGCTCTGGTTCAGAAGTTGAAAGGGGCCAAGAGCTCTGAAGGGACGAAAAAAATGGGTATGGTTGAAAAGATTGAAGAAAGGCTGCGCTCAGAGCTGTCTCCAACCGCGCTAAGTGTTGTTGACGACAGCGAAGCGCATTTGGGTCACGCTGGATATCAAGAGGGCGGCGAGAGCCATTTTATTCTGACAATCTCGGCTGACAGCCTTGAGGGTAAGACCCGCGTCGCACAGCACCGCGCGATCTACAGCGCAATCGGAAAAGACATAATGAGCCGAATTCACGCGTTGGGCATTACCGTAAACTAGGGTTCTACTCGGCGGCCGTAGCGCGGGCTTTAAGCCGCGCGGCGCGAGCTGCCAAGGCGGGGCTTATAGCGGGTCGGTCACGCGATGGCCCATTGCTGTCAATTTTGGGACTGAGCGGCACAACGGTTAGCTTCTCAACGGGGACGCCTGCATTGTGCGCTGGCGCTGCCAAGGGCTCAACGTCCCATGTGGCATCAGGCGTGTTTGCAGGGGCAGCGTCGGGTGCCTTATCTAAGGCTTCGGACACGGCTGTAAGAGCGGGCAGATGCGACTGTGGGACAGGGGGTGCAGGCAACTGCGGGAGCTCGGCATCGATCGAAGTTTCTTGAGCAAGCGCGCGTCTGAAGACGAGCATGTTTTGAAACACTGTCACCTTAGACGTAAGACCCTGGCGCTCTTCTGCCGGCAGGGTGTCGGTCCTGATGTATTCCCAACCTTGTGCTCCAAGCTCATTCATCAGCAGCTCAAGCGCATGGGCAAACCGCGCTTGGGCGCCGCGTATACCTTTGACACGGCGGCCTTTTATGGGGGCAGGAACCACTCTATATTCAAAGCGATTTTCAGGGTCCATTTCACACACTCAAGCTCAATCACACGCTCATACTTTAGCATAAGCTAAGGTGAGTAACCATCTTGCAGTATTGAAAAAAAGTGTTGCTAAATCCGCGTCAATGGACGCTTAGGGCGCCTTTGCTTTTGGCCGGAGGCTTGCGGGCTTTTGCAAGCTACGTGCGCCCTTGGAAATGCCCTTTAGGTGCTCCGGGTAAGACACTTCGGCGGCATCGGTTTTACGCGCGGCCCAGCTCAAAAATTTGTCTTGTGGGCCCATTTCTTTGGATGGTGACGTGCGCATCAAGGACAATCCTGCCTCATCAGCAAAAGTATCAACAGCGCGAACAACGAGCGGCCAGTTCGGATCGTAGTCATGGCCCGCAATCATGCCACCGACCTTAACCTTGTTGTACCACTGAAAGATCGTCCGGCCTTCTTCTTCTCCGGTATGAGCATAGCCGTCAACATAGACAAAATCAAAATACTCACGCGGGAAAATATTTAATGCTTCCAGAAACGTAGACCGGATAAGCTGATAGCCGCGCCCATATCCTACATGCTTAAGAGCGCGCATGTATTGCTTGGTATTGTGGTGATCCCCATAAAGATCGATGCCCCAGAATTCGCTAAAAAGCCCAGTATCGAGCATCCTTTTGGAGAAATCCCCAGAGGCCACACCCAGCTCAATACCTTTGAGCTTTTTGCGCTTTAAAAGGCGCGGCAGTTCGGACCGCTCTTGCTTGATATCGACAACTTCTGGCATGGAGACATCCCTTACGCTTACACGGTTAGATTTCGTGTGAAGATGCCACAAAAACGGCATCCGCAAAAGTTTAGTCGCGGGCAAGTTAACTTTTGTCTCGCGCAGTGGAATTGCACAGCACAACCGATGCACAAACGATACACTTCCAATGCATACGAGCTGCAGTTTTGGCGCGTTAACGGTTTTATCACCCCACGGACCAGGGTTAACGCATCGCTCATTTGCGTGCGTGGGATTACTCTGCGAGCTTTTTAGCCACCAGTTCGTTCACTGACTTCGGGTTGGCTTTGCCGCCGGTCGCCTTCATTACCTGACCAACGAACCAGCCGGCAAGTTTGGGGTTCTCTTTAGCCTTGGCAACCTGAGCGGGATTGGCGGCGATAATCTCATCGACCGCAGCCTCGATCGCGCCTGTATCTGTCACCTGCTTCATGCCGCGCTCTTCAACGATCTGTGCAGGATCGCCACCCTCAGTATAAACAATCTCAAAGAGGTCTTTGGCAATTTTGCCCGAAATGGCATCGGATTTGATCAGCGTGATGATCGTGGCAAGCTGGGCCGGAGTGACGGGGCTTGTCTCAAGGGTTTTGTCGTCTTTCTTAAGCCTTCCAAAAAGATCGTTGATAACCCAATTTGCCGCAAGCTTGCCATCTGAGTCGGCTGCCACGGCCTCAAAGAAAACGGCACTGTCCGGCTCCGCGGTCAGGACTGAGGCATCATAATCACTCAACCCATAGTCCCCCATGAAGCGTGCCTTCTTGGCATCGGGCAATTCAGGCAAGCCTGACGCAATGGTATCAACCCAAGCTTGTTCAATCTCCAGCGGCATCAGATCCGGGCAGGGGAAGTACCGGTAATCATGGGCCTCTTCCTTGGATCGCATGGAGCGGGTTTCGTTCTTTTCCGGATCATAGAGCCGGGTCTCTTGATCCACACTGCCGCCATCTTCGACGATCGCAATCTGGCGCCGCGCTTCGACGTCAATCGCAGCTTGGATAAAGCGCATAGAGTTCATGTTCTTGATTTCGCAGCGGGTCCCAAGATGCCCAAAATCGCCGGTTTCCCGGAATTTCTCATACTGTCCTGGCGCGCAGATCGAAACATTCACATCGGCCCGCAAGTTGCCGTTTTGCATGTTGCCGTCACACGTGCCGAGATACCACATGATTTGCCGCAGCTTGGTGATATAAGCCGCCGCTTCTTCGGGGCCGCGGATGTCAGGGCAACTGACAATTTCCATCAGGGCAACGCCCGTGCGGTTAAGATCCACAAACGACATGTTTGGGTCCATGTCGTGAATACTTTTGCCAGCGTCTTGCTCAAGGTGGATGCGCTCAATCCGAACCGTCCGCGCGCAGCCGTCAAACGGGCCTGGGCCCATCTCAACAAGCACTTCGCCTTCTCCGACGATCGGGTGATAAAGCTGGGAAATTTGGTAACCTTGCGGCAAATCGGGGTAGAAATAGTTCTTGCGGTCAAACGCTGATTTCAGATTAATCTCTGCTTTCAACCCAAGGCCGGTGCGCACCGCTTGGGCCACACATTCTTCGTTGATGACGGGCAACATGCCCGGCATGCCGGCGTCAACAAAAGCCACGTTGGAATTAGGTTCTGAGCCAAACAGCGTTGACGCGCCGGAAAATAGTTTTGAGCGGGTGGCGACCTGTGCGTGCACTTCCATCCCGATGACCAGCTCCCATTCCTGCTTGGCGCCTTGGATGACGCGTGGCTTTGGGGTCTCGTATGTAATGTCGAGCATGGCGGCCTCCGGGAAAATGCAGCTGATTGCTGCGCTGTATCTTGGGCGGTTTAGCGGGGCGCGCGCGAGGGTTCAATGCGCGTGGGGTTGAAATTGCGGGTGCGGGTCGTGCAGATTGGCCGGATCTTGCAAAAACGGTGCAACTGGATCTTGGGTGCATCGGGAGGGGGGCGCCATGCAATCGCTGATTTGGGCCGCAATGGTCGCTATTGTTGCGCTTCCTGCTGTAGGTCAGTGCCAGACGCAAGTTGCGACGGCTCAGTTGGAAGCAGCTGCTGCGCCGTCTGCTTTGGCCGAACACAGGGTAAAAATCCGCCCACGCGCCCGAACCGAAGATTTACCACGAACACGGTGGTCGGGGCACGGTGGAACTGAGCTTTGGACGCGCTCCGCACTTGGCGCAGTGCGTGGTCATGGTGCTGCGCTCGCTCAAACCCTTCCAACAGATATCGGCGCTTGGTGCGCGGCCTATCCCACAAACGATATCGGTCGCCGTGAAGCGTTTTGGGTGGGGTTGATCTCAGCGCTTGTTAAACACGAAAGCACATATCGGCCGCGCGTCAGTGGCGATAGCGGGCGGTCGCACGGGTTGTTGCAGATCCGGAGCGGAACAGCCCGCGCATATGGCTGCCGAGCAACCTCGCGTGCAGCTCTCTATAATCCCTCTGAAAACCTCAGTTGCGGTGTTCGGATCATGGCAAAGACAGTCGCAAGAGACACAGCTGTCGCACGGCAAGTAGATGGTGCGCGCGGGGGCGCAGGAGCCGATTGGGGACCGTTTGTGCAGCGGGCCAAACGTGAAGACATGCAGGCTTGGCTGCGCCGTCAAAGCTATTGCGTGCCTCTGCGCACGATCCGCCCGCGTTTGCGGCCCGAGTTTTCTCAAGTCGTTTTGCCGGATTGACGGCTACCACAAAAAGCTATCAAGCGAGAGCTCTGTTACGGCAACCCCCTCAAGCGTCAGTGTGACATCGAGTGTGATCGCGTTGCCCACCTGACCTTGATTTGCGCTGATGACAAGCACTGTGTCGGACCCATCTTGCCCGGCTGTGATGATCACCGTGGCACTCCCGGAATGGCCAAAGTTGCCAGAGGAGGCAATGCGCTGATCGCTGCCGTCCTTCTTGCCACCAGACCGCATAAACTGAATGAAATCAATGCCCTCAACCAAGGCGCTTAAGTCGATCTTGTCCTCTGAATGGGCGAAATCTGTGATCGTGTCACGATCCTTATTTGTGCTGAATGCAAAGATATCTGCGCCAGCGCCACCGGTTAAAATGTCAGCGCCTACGCCGCCATCCAGGATATCATCGCCTTCCATTCCAAGAAGAATGTCGGTCCCGTCCGCGCCTGTTATCTGATCGGCGCCGCCGCGCCCAAAGATGAGATCAGCACCAGCCCCACCGCTGAGCGTTTCTGCGTTGGACGTTCCTACAATAGGTGGCGGGGGAGCCAGATCGTAGGCGTCAGTCGCCGCAAAAAATAGATCAATATCCTCAGCCTCCAAGACAGCAAATAGGTCTTCAAAGTCTTGCACAACCGCGGCGGTTTCAATCGCAACAAGATTGGCAGAGGCAGACACCGTGGTGAGGCCGGGGATTATTCCGTTGTACCAATAATTGGCGGCAGTCCAAAACTCCGGATTGGACTCGCTCGCATTTTCAACAACAAGCCCGTCCACAATGGCGCGGTATTGATCAATCAAGGCAATATCGGCAGGAGCCTCAACGGTCCAAGTGTTTCCGAAGTAATAGTCATTGATCAGATAGACGCCATTGTTGACGTAAATCGTTAATTCCGAGGCGTTAATGGTTGGGTCTGCATCAAGCCCAGCATAAAGATCAACAACAAGCTGCATCATATCCCGAGCCGCTTCCCAACCCTCATACCCATCATCCGCGATGCTACCCGCCTGAAAATAGCGCAACGCATCATCTAAAAAGAGACCATGATACCCGCTCGAGATCATATCCTTGGCATACGGTAGCAACACATCATTCAGCCAAGTTGGATCCCGATAGTCCACAATCCGACCAAAATCATTGGCAAAACCAAAATCATCTGTGAGCCAACTTGGCGTTCCGGCAACCCCGGTCAAAGGGTCCATATCCGAATTTCCGGGTGTTGCGCCCGTCGTGAAATCTGCGTTCCAATAGTCCCGGTTGTGGTCGGTCACAGACAAGTTGAGATAGGCAAGCATTGCTGTGCCGCTTGCGCCTAAGGTGTCAAGCTGTGCGGCAGTATAAAGCGGGCCGGTTGCTGTCGAGTGCATACCGCTTTCGACGATCCCGATATCATATCCGCCGCTTGCGATTTGGTCAAAATCCGGCGGTCCGGCGAGCAACACAAGGACGCTTGTATCCATGACTGGCATATCGTGCCCTTTCAGTGATCGGCCCCAATAATCGGCTAAAGAGCCAACAAAACATGCCGCTGCAACTGTTCCGGATCACTTCGCAAGCGAGCAGGCTGTCGCATTAAAACAGCGCGGACGCCGGGCGCAGTTGGCGAGATACGAGCGTTAGATCATTGTCACCAAGCCGCAGCGTCGCCCGGCGTAGCGCCTCAATTGCCTTGTCCGAGTTCCTAGGTAAGGCGTTTGGCGACATCGGCTCTCCGACGGTGATGTGGTAGGGCTGGCGCGACTTGTTAAGTGTCTCATAAAACAAGGTGATATCGCGCAACGTTGGGTGAAGCAGATCGAACAGATAAAAGAGCGCAGAGTTTCGGGCCCGAATGTTCACTGGGATGATGGGCAGATCGAATTTGCGCGCGATCATCGCCGCTGACGCCATCCACTCACGTTCATAGAGCCGTAGGCCGCGGCGCTTGGCCAAACGGCCAGACGGGAAAATCACCCCCAAACGCCCAGACTCGACCGCGGAGCGCGTGAAGCGCATCGTTTCTTTCATCTTGGCATGGCTGCGTTTCTCGGGACGCCATTCAACCGGGGCAATCATGGTCGAATACTGCGGCATCACACGCATGATATCGCTATTGGCATAGTAAAACGCATCGGTCCGAGTTGGTGCCAAGGCTGCGTTCAGCATGATCGCATCTGCAATGCCAGTCGGGTGGTTGGCAACAATCAAAGCCGCGCCAGAAGTCGGGATATTGGCCATGCCGCGCGCGGTCACATGTTTGGCCAGCATCGCTTGAAGTGACACCATTTGTTCTTCTGCGGTGAGCGGTGAAAGCTGCTCGCCGATCTCAACTGTCCGCTCGTAGGCCAGCAATCGATCAAGTCCAAATTTCACGGACCGAGCAAACAGATTACGATGAAAAAGCCACGGTGCCCGCTCCTGAATAAGCGGCTCGACACGCTCTTTCACGCTTTTCGATTCGATTTCGACGGGTGTCATTTCCATTCGCCTGCTCACCAAAGCTGCGCCAGATCCGCGCGGCCCATGTGGATGGCGGTGCCATGTTGCAGGTGCTGAACTTTGTGATTTTTCCCCAGTTGGAATATGACATTCCTTTCTTTGGGGCTGACTTGGTGACGCTACCGGGGGGGCATTTGATAGCGATCGATAT
>CALKJA010000201.1 GCA_937995865.1 uncultured Paracoccaceae bacterium
CAGAAAATAATCGAGCACGTCATATGTCAGAATACTGGCATCAACTTCTGTTTTTGCCTGGACAAACGCCTGGAGACCTTTTTGAAAGTAACCGAACCCTTGGAAGAAAGCCTGCACAGCAGGTGAGCTGAGCCAGCCATCCGCGTGGCTGTGGCCGCCCCCTTCATCTTCCGGGTGGCGCTCCAACATGTAAACCCTGATACCGGTTTTTCCGGGAACCTGATACGACGCGTATGTGAGAGGGCCGGCGGAATGCTTTTGTACAATGTCCGCATCGGGGTGCAATTCATGTACCTTTTGGACAACAAGCGAGAGATCACTGTCCGGGTCTCCCAGCAATTCAGCTTCGGTAACCGGGTCGATGACAGAGGTCAAATCGAGATCAACCTGAGTCGATGTCTCGGTCCCAAATGAATCGTAAGTGGTCACGTCCGTCAGTGTTTCGCCGTATCTCTCTTCGGTGACGACTTTGGATGCATGCAACACAAGGCCATCACGGGCACCGCCTGGATCACTGGCGTCGATGTTGACGATGTATAAGGTGTCGGGTTCGCCAGGGCGCGTGTAGGCAACCTCTTTTGTCAGAACGTTGTAAGGAGACTCCTCTGGACCAATCAAAGTGGCTTTTACTTTCACCGCATCTTCAGGAGCAAAGTATGCTGGCCTGCCCAGGCCGAGGACGCCCTCATCATCTGCGTCGTCGACGCCCCCCCCTGCGAGTGTTTCCGTTGTTTCGACTTTGCTGACGGCCGCTTTGATGCTGTTTTGCGCACGATCAGAAAAGAGCGCTGACTTCAGACCGAACGCGAAAAAAGTTCCTATTGCCCCAATCCTCAGCTTGGTGGATATGAACGCCTCCCGGTACGTCATGTTCATACCTTGGAGCATCTTGTCGACTATTGTCAGCGCGGCGCCCGTCGGCGGGGCGAAGGGGAGTACATCTTGATAAAGATCATCAGCCTCATCTGCGCGATCAATCATATCAAATGCAGTGTCAAAATCATCCCAACCCGGCTCGCCCTCAGCAACCGTTCCATAGACGGGCGGTTGTACAATCTGAGCCGCATATGGATCGTTAGCACCTACTACTTCGGCGTATTTGAACAGTCTTTTGGTGGTTCCATCTGCATCCACATACTCAACATAGGCAAAAGTCCCATGCCCGTAGCTGTGTACGATGCTGTCTTCGGAGACCGTCTGTGCAATATGCTCACGCAGCTCTACTTCGGATTCAGTTCGATCCTCTTCCAGTTTGCGGCCTGCGTCGTGTTCTTCGACCTCATCGGCCATCTGGGTGATTTCTTCGGCGGAGAAGGTGATGGGTTCATCATCACCAATACTCCCTGCTGTGAGCCCCCCATCCGCATGCGCACGATAGCCGAAGAGGACCAGGTTTTCAGTGGGTGAGCCCGGCGTCATATCGACAAGCTTGGTTATATCATCGCCGGTTGTGGGCTCAAGGTATCTCACCATCCGGGCCTTTTCGACCCCAAATCTATCTGTTGCTGCCCCGTAGTCAGCGGCGGCCAGAAACTCTGCATCAGGCGGAATGTTCAAAGTATGCGGAATGGTCTCAAGCGTATATTCAACGGTGCTACTATCTGGATCGACGGCATTGAGGATGTTGTCTCTGTCTGCATCTCCATAAAAGCCAAAGCTGCGCCAGTCATCGGGTGTTGGCAATTCTGGCACCTGCGCCGTGATCTCTTCGTCGACACTCTCGACTTCGGCTGACGCCTTTGCGCCTTGGGCAATGGCGCCGCCAAACAGCACGTCCGTTGTGTCTCGGGCAGGGTCTTCTTCGAAATCTGCGTCCGTCAGATCTTCTCCGGTAAACACCTTCATCAAACGGTTGCCCACGTCGCCGGGCCCCTCGTCAAAACCCAGGGTCTTGACATGATCCGCAAGCGCTTCACCAAACTCCTCAAGCACCACGTCCGAAAGCACCTCGGGGTCATCGACCACGTTGCCATCTTCATTGATAAACCTGTCGGAAATCAGGATCGTCCCCGGCGCGCCATTCTGCCCCGGGACAAACGCGCCGTTTGTACCAGTCGGCAAGACATCTGGATAATCATCAGACGTGCCGATCTCTCCATTCTCAAGTTCAACGACAATAGTCCCATTTGCGTCTTCAAAAACTTCTCCGTTTGGGACAACCTGAATGGTGGGTGTCTGAAACGATGAGGCCGCATCGCGCTTGATCGCATCAGCGAGCGCAAGCTCCAGATCGATCAATTCCTGGGTCGCGCCTTCCGCAATTTTCTGTCGCAGTACGAGCGCGCCCAAAATCGCCTCTGCAAGCGGGAAGTCCTCACTGTCCGGCCCTGTCTGCGCCGTGGCGTCATCCTCAAGATACGTATTGGCCGTCTCGATGCTCTTTGTCAGTTCCTGTCCCGCAGTCTTATCTGCCGGCGTCTGTGATTGCGGCTGCCCTTCGCCCGCGAACTGGCCCGCACGTCCCGCAAACCCCAAGGCATCAAAAGGTCGAACATTTCCTGCCGGCGGCGTTTCATCAAACGTCTTCCAGACAAAACGATCTTGCAAATTGTCGAGAGCGCTCATGTCTTTACCTCACGTGGAATACATCGTGAAAGTTTCAAAAAAAATGCGACCGATGCAGTCATCAGATGTACTTGGTAACACCCGGGGCCACGTAGAAAACTACGAAGGACCGGGGCCCTTCCCGGCATGGGCAGCAAAGACAAATGCGGGTCAACCTGCATCAATACAGATGGATAGGCAGCCTATTTTTCCGGCCCAGAAAAGCCAAATGCGGCGATGTCGGTCGACGTCCGGTTTTCCCCGGTCATACCCTCGCGACGACACAGCACTGAGATACTTTCCTCACCACGCAGCCCCGCCAGTACAATACGGATCTTCTCCTCGGATGAATAAGTCTGGCGTGTCTTGCGTCGGATGTTCTTCACAACCTTGTCGGCTGCATCCTTCGATGTGTTTGGCTTCTTCGTCATCTCGATCTCCTAATCGATAAGATGAACCAGAAATCATCCGTTGTTCAAATACTCAAATATGTCCAGCAGGCGCTGACCCTGCGTTTGTCATATCGGACGGCTTTGGCGCGCGACTTTCGACCGGGGATGCATGGTCGTATGCCCTCGCGACACTTACCTATGTTGATCACCCAAAGCTAAAGCAAGAAAAGGTCAATCTTGGGCTACTATTGTGCCTCTTCGTCAGGAGAACTAATCTCTAGGATCTCGGCGTCAGGGAAAAAATCGCTAGCATCTCCCTCTGGTAAAGAGAAATCCTTCATACTTGGGAAGGTCACGGTTGAATCTCCCGGTGCCACTCCCGACAGGTCTACAGGTTCAACGTTTTCGATCCTCTCTTCAGCTTTGAGCAATTCCAGTTCCTGTCGTGTGGTTTTGGCATCGCCGTTCAAGAATACATGCGTTGTCATCAGGGGCGTAGGTATACCCATCATATCCCGATACTCATGTTCGCTCATGCGATGGCCATTCTCAAATTCGTAGACCCAATACCCCTTAGATGCTTCTGGCACAAATGAGTCCAAGTTTTCGGTGGGTATAGGTGGCAAGCCATATTCTTCGAACTCATCAACGACACCGTCCCCATTTACGTCAAGGCTGAGATCAAGGTCCGGGTTGGGCAATTCCTCAATTTCAGGAGGTGTGAACGGGTTTAATATTGGCTCTAAGGTTGGAAGTTCTCCCTCAAATGGCACGATTTCAGGGCCGTCCGTGCCGAGACGTTCGACCGCACGCTCACCAGCATTCTCAGCGGCATCTTCGGCCCGGTCTTCGGCAACGTCTTCAGCCCGATCCTCTGCCCTGTTTTCTGCCACGTCTTCCGCAGCGTTTTCGGCATTGTCAGGTGTAACCCCGGCTTCGATAAATCTATTGTATGCTACGTCGTATGCCTCGGCATAAGCCCCATCATAAGCGATATCATAGACTTCATCATAGACCTTAGCATATTCTGCGTCATACGCCTCGATATAAGCAACCCGCTCTTCATGGGTCATATTCTTTGTCTGTGGTAGCCTTAGCTCGCCGAAGCCGCCCTCGCGAGGGCGCTTCGGGTCTGCGGGGCCCACGGTCTCAGGATTTGCATTAAAATCGAAGGGGTCTGGCACTTCGAACGGTTCATCCAGCAGCTCAATTTCCAGGTCATCAAATGGACCCGGCTCAGCATTCGGAGTCGGTAGTCGCGTAAGATCATTCGCTGAAGGTAGAGGCACCGGAATCTCAGAACCCAGTACTTTTAAAAATTCCGCCGCCCCCGAGTCCAGTTGAAAGTCGCTACGAAGATCTGCTTCACTAGGTGGTAGCGTGTTATCAGTGCTTGGAATAACCATTCTATTCTCTCCTCGTGCAAGGGCGTCTCGATTCATTTCTGCCCTAGAGATACCGCATTTTTGAGAACATGCGCGTGAGGTAGCCCACTTATAAACCTACGTAGCTACCCAACGGTGCTATGCGGGGTGCGCGGCCCGGTCGCGATGAGATCCTGCGCATGTAGTCGCCCGATCAAATGACGGCTAATTTCTTTAACAAAAATATCCTTCAGCCCATCGCGGGTAATCGGCTGGTTGTAGGCCACGGCAGCCAGCACGGCGACATCGAACTCCCGCAAATCCAAATCCTGTCCACCCACAGGCGCATCACCTTCATCCGGTCTACCCGTTTGATACAGTAGTCTTTCCATCTGAAGGCCCCATTACTTGGCCCGTATGAAGAGTGAGGTCACTCTGAACGATAATGAACTCAAGAAAGAAGAAATCGTCGTCGTTAAGTCGAGCTCGTTCTGCTCTGATCAAAACCGGCGCGGCGGCACTCCCAATGAGCGGGCCAGGAAAATACTTCGTACGTAGGGCTGCACAACCTTTACGTTAAAGAGAAGCTAGAAACTCCCCATTTCCGGGTTTAGAGGAAAATTTGATTGATTTTCTTGCAACTTGAAAAAAAACGGTTCGTCATGACTTGAGGCCAATACGAGCGCCGCAATGATCCTTTGATGAACACATGCTGCTTCTGGAATGTGTGAAAGCGCGTCAATTCGACCACCGCAGCCAAAACATCATGCATGATTTTTGGGCATTCCGTAAAGCCCGGTGCCATTCGCTTCGGACGCTAGGATCACGGTCCTACGTATTGGATTCAGTAATAATACTGGAAGTATGAACTGAGAAGTGTGGGTAACTCAATGGCGAAGGGACGAACAAAAAACAGGAGACAAGAAATGCAAACATTGCATAACAACGTGACAACGCCACCTATTTGGTTT
>CALKJA010000202.1 GCA_937995865.1 uncultured Paracoccaceae bacterium
GAAGGCGTTTTGCGGCTCTACACGCATGAACGCAACTGTGCCTCGACAAGTTGAAAATGTCAGCGCTAAATGTACGGAGTAATCTGTATATGCGTGGGCGTAAGATGGTGCCTGCGGCGGAAAAGCGGTTCGGTATGTAGGGCGTATGAGGCTCAAGCCCGGGCACATAAAGACGGCCCTTCCTACCAACAGTGTTCAAAACCTGCAAATCCATTGGTTCCGATCAGCGCGTTCCGAACAGGTCGCGTCGTGGATCTTTAGCGCTTACGTCCAAATTGGAACCGTGCTGGATGCGATGCTCGTCAGTTTTTATACCATTCATGATCCTGCGCCCATCCTTGGCGGACACCCACAAAGTTGGATCTTCTAGAGCGAAAAAGAAGTGTCCTGAACTGGCTTCCATCCTCGCAGGGTTCGGTGACCCCGCCTGGCCTAAGTTTGGTCAGATCTGGAGAACAAACTATTGGCTGTTCTGCCGCCAAGATTGTGACAAAGTATAAGGCAAGATTTTAACGTGCGTTGGACCCAACAGGGATGCCTCTTTAACGATCCGAGTGCTCAGCACAGCCGGGCCGCACTTGCACGCTGGTTTCACTGAAATCATGGCACGCTGCCATTCGACTCTATGCAGGATAAGAAGAGGACGCCTCCGTTTGGGATCAGCGAACGCTCCAAAGCGGCCCAAAGACCTGATAATGCAGCGCTTCCAAGATCACTGCATTGGTGTTGAGGGTATAGACCTCATTGATTGATCCATCCAACTCGTACCGACCCGCCGCAAAGCCTTCGTCCGATCCAAGATCCATAACACTGGCCCGTGCAGCACGGGCGTAGTCCGTACCGAAGATTGACGCCCAACCAAACGCGGCTTTGGCCGAGACGGTGCGCATCTCATCATGAAATGTGCCTTCCTCTGTGATCACGCCCCAAGCGCGACCATTTGTGGACACAGAAGAATATGCAAAATAGGGCGCGCGATCTAGATGATCTTCGGAGACCGCCGTGATCTGTCCGGTCTGTTCAAACCTCGCTTCTTGAGCAGCGTAGACCCGCTGTGCCAAAGCGTGGCTTTCGGCATCAAGACCAAGTTCCAAGCCCAGCAAAAGATAGGGCTCACTTACGACAGGTGTGATCGCCCCAAAGCTGACTGCGCGGCGCCGATCAGTGGGGATCTCAACACCTTCGACCTCGCTCCAGGTAACAATGCGTTCGGCTGACATAGCGCGGACAACATCCAACCCCCAAAGAGCGGCAGCCCGTGCGCCGTATTGCTCATATCCAATTCGCCCCTCTTGCAGGAACTGAGTGTCTTCGCCCGGTTTGCGCGTGGTGCCGATCAGTTCCCCTTTTTCAGCCATTGCCGACAGATCCCATCCAGCCAGAGCGTCACGGATCATTGCGCCGTGTTGTGGGTAGTGCTTTTCCACAACGCGCAGCCCCATAAGGAGCCGTGCAATATCCAATGCGGACCACCCAATGCCTTCGAAAACTCGCTTATTTTCGTAGTTCACCATCAAAAGGCTGCGCGTGTCATAGGCTTTGTTCGGCAACCGCCCCTCGAACAGCTCTAAAGATTCAAGGCTTTGCACAAATCGCGTGATCCTTGCATCGAACTCACTTTCGTCAACGATGCCAAGCCGAGAGGCCGAAACAAGCCCAAGAAGGTACGATCCTTGATCCCACAACGTCGCAGACGCAAAGGCCGATGTTGCATTGACAAAGCCGGTCGTGGGTTGGGTGTTAGCTTCAAAATAGGACCAAGCGACGCGAGCTGCTGTTGTTTCTTCGGCAGTCAGTGGCGCTTTTGCGGCAAGGGGAACAAGCTCATTTGAAAGATCAAGCCGCCCTTGAAACGCTTGGGCCACAGCGAATGCAGCCCCGTCTAAGAAGGTCGCGGTGCCAGCCGCCAACACAAGGCCGATGGTGAAGACAATCGGGGCGCGCGGCACTTTAAGATCTAGCGCTTTGGCCATGTGAGATCTCCTCTAGGTTGGTACCCTTAATGGATTGAGTGAAAGTAACCCGGCTATTGCGCACGCCCACGGGCCGCCAAAGAGCAGCAGAAACGGCCCGCAAAAGAGCCAGTGCGCACCAACCCAGCCAAAAATAGTTAACGATTAACAAGGCGGCAGAATGCTCTTTTGATCCTTGCAGATGCGCCCAGAGCCCGTAGAACCCAGCTGCCAGCATCACACCCAGCAAAACGATATGCGGCCAAACAAAGCGCAAAGCGCCCCGGAAAACTGGAACTTTCGGCGTAGGTCGAAACCGCACCTTGCGCCCCCCTGCGACCAACAAGAACGCCCGCAGGGTCATGGGTAGTGTCGCTAAAGCGAGAATCCGCCCTTGATTGGCATCTTGCTTGTTCGATCCCACGGCAAGCGCCGCTTCGTTGACCAACAAGAGCGGCAAGAGGTGTAGGAAAAATGTTGTCGAATAGGCCGCAACTGGAGCGATGCCTGTCACCAGCGTGATCATGGGTGCGATGAGCAGGGCCAAAAGGACAAATGCGCTCAGATAGCTCCAGAACGTCGCTGCATAATGCAGCTTGGTGCGCCAGTTCATGCCGGCGCTCAACACCGGATTTGCCCGCACCATGAGATCGATTGTGCCGCCCGCGTATTTCAGCTTTTGCGCTGCCCAAGCATCCATGCTCCACGGGCTTAGCATTTTGCATTCAATTCGGGGGTGGTACACAGAACGCCAGCGATCGCCGCGACAAGAATGGACCAGCATTGACGTGTAAATATCCTCGGAGACGTGAAACCGAAAGGGTTGGATTGGGACAAGCCGCGCCGTCCAAGATCTGCCCTTGCTCCCCGTTTCGGGATTGAGCTTTGCGAGTTCCGCCCGGTCAGCCCTGTGGTGCCGCAATGCAATCTCAAACAACGGTTCGCGCCGGTGGATTGACCCTGCGCCACAACAAAAACTGGCACCATTTCGGTTGCGTCGGCGCTGAATAACATCGAAGAAAAGCATGCTACCGCTCAGGAACGGATCAGTGCCACGATGGGTGTGGCCTGTCACCCATTCCACGATTGGCGCGAAAGGGCGCGCCCAATGAGGCACAGTTTCTGACCAAAGCTGCCCTTGCGGAATGTCGTAGAACCAGTGTGGTGTTTGCACCCAGGCGACGTCAGCTTCCCGGAAATAGCCAAGCGTGTTTTCCAGGAAACTAGGAAAAAGACGAGTATCGGCATCACAGACAACGATGAAATCACCCTCCGTAAGGAAAAGAGCGTTGCGCATGTTTCCTGCCTTGAAACCGATGTTCGTTTCACGAGCGATGTAGTTCACGCCCGCGTCCCTTGCGAGCTGCCGCAAGTGTGGGCGGTTCCCATCATCCAGCACGTGAATCAGCATTTGCCAGCCTCTCGGAACACGAACGTTTTGCGCATCAGCTAACGTTGCACGAAGCACAGCTAAATCTTCGTCATAGGTGGTTACGAATACATCCACGCTTGGCACGTCTACACCCGTAAGACCCGCAGAGCCGGCATCTGGCGGTGCTGGACTTGCGGGCGTGTCACCTTCCTCCCAAGTGTCGAAGAAGTAGAGCAAAGTGCCAAGCAACATGAACGTTTCAGCCGAGACGACAAACAGCGAAAACGCAAGCGCCTCTTGGTTCAATGACGCGGTCCAGCGCCATTCAAGATACCAAAAGCCCAAAGCGGCGGTAAAAACGGCCAGCACCTGCCAAAGCGCACGACGGCGCGTCGACATTGGCGGTGTGGCCGGAGGTACAACGTGATCGAACGCGTGAAAATAGTCAGCTCCGATGCCGCGGGTCGTCGCATCGTTTTCTGCATCGTGCGCCGGAGATGGCGAAAAACTTTGGATTGGATTGATCATCGGTGGCCCAAACACTCTCTTCGCGGTCTAAAATATTTTTTTTCGAGACTATTGCGGCGGGTTCGCCACCCTTCAGCAGCCTTGCTCCCCCGCGAAGTCAAGCAAGCGTCATACGGCCCTGGCGAGCTGAGGGATTTCAGGCCCTGCAATCCGACTTTGGGTCAATTGGGACCAGCGATCAGGCAATGAATGCACACCGGGGATGGGATGGGATGGTTGAGTTTCACCAGTTGCGAACGCATGGGCGACCGCCCACTCACCTGAGGCAATCATCCCATCGACAACCACATTTCGCCCGACGGACGTTCCCGCAAGGATCGCACTGTTGCGCACGAACCCGCCGCGTTCGACCTTGCAGCCTGCGCCAAATGACAGCGGGCCGCGCAATGCTGCCCCCTTGTGGATATGGCACCCTTGGCCAATATAGGCAGGACCGTCGATATCGCGCAAACGTTCCACATGCGCTGTTGGATGAGCCCAAACCTCCGGCTTGAGCTCGATCAAGTCTGCGCCGAATCCAACCGTTTCTCTTAGGCTATTGATATCTCTGGAAAGAGCCAGCCGCGTTGCGGCCATGTAGTCGCGCCCGCACCCAATATCCACCCATTGAAAGGGCTCTTCAAACAATTGCAGCCGCCCGCCATCGGCCAATATCGCTGGCAAAAGGTCATTGGCGATATCCGCACCATTTCGGGCATCAAGATAACGCGCAACGCGAGGAGATAGGATATAGATACCGGTGTTAGCCAGCCTTGAGCGCGCCTGTAACAACGCAGGTTTTTCTTGAAACTCGGTAATGCTGCCGCTTTGATCAGCCACAACGATCCCGTATTTATGCACTCTGTGTTCTGGCACCGATTGTCCCGCAATGGTCACATCCGCATCAGTGCGCTTGTGAAGATCCATCATCTTAGCCAGATCAATATCCGCAAGCGCGTCACCGCACATAACAATCGTGTCAACAGAAAGAGCGTTATGATCGTGAGCGAGGCGCGCCAATGTAGACGCCGAGCCAATCGGCTCAGCAACCCAGCGTTGGCCACGGCTCTTTCCTTCATTCAGGTAGAACAATGACTGGTCAACGATATGCCCTGCGCCAAAATGCTTTGGGATCTGAAGGCCAAGATGGCCAGGGTTCAAATAAGCACAGCGCACGCCGAAGCTGCGCAGGTGTCGCAAAATATGCTCAAGGATTGGCCGCCCCATTACATCCAACATTGGCTTGCAAATCGTGCGTGTGATTGGGGACATACGGGTTCCTTTGCCAGCACTCAAAACAACCGCCGGAGTGGACGCAAGCAGCCCCTCTCGGATGTCTGCAGATTGCAATGCGCGGTCCAAGGTCGTGAAAACAGGGACGACCTGATCAAGCATCTGGTCTTGCAATGCAGCGAAGAGCGATGGCACCACATTGACCAATGACAGGCGGGCTTGTGGCATCGCAGCGGCTGCCAATTCCACAAGGCGCGCCATATCTGACGGCCGTAGATCTTGCGCGGTGCCCATGTCCAATATGATGGCCCGGGCTCCCGCCGATACGGCCCCCTTCACAGCAGCCAGGCCGCTTTGGTAACCGCGCCCCCCGATCCGGCCATGTTCAAGCCGCAACATCGCGACATCTCCATTTGGAGCCAAAACACTGATCATTTACTAACTCCCAATTCAGTTGACACACGACCGCGCACCACGCGTTGCCACGGCAAAGGCCCAAGCCCAATTGTCCATGCAAACGGCGCCAAGCGGCCAAGGCAAACCACAAGAGCGATGGATCCAAGAAGCCCACCGACCATCTTAAGCAAAACCTGCGAAATCGGGCTAAGCGACTGACCCACAATGGCAATTTCGATAAGGTCGAGGAAAATCGGATGGCACAAGTAAATGCCGAAGGAGTATTTGGCCACACGGCTAATCAAGTTTGGCCACTCGCGATGGGCCAGCACAAGACACCCTGCAAAAAGCACGCAGGGCATCAAGAAATCGGCCCAATATCCTGCAACGTATCCATGTTGCCAAGCGCCTGTCTGCGCGGTTTTGAATGTTGCTGCCAATTTGATAAGAAAAAGCATCGCCCCCATCAAAAAGATCACAGGGAACCACTGCGCCATGCGTCCGGCAAGCGCCGCGTCGCGCCCCCAACGGTCCCAAACACCCAAAAGTGCAGCTGCCACAAAACCGTAACCGGTATATGTGACAATCTTGACTGCGCGGAGCAGGTATTCGAAACCCGCCCAGTCTGTTGAGTACCCCCATAGAAATACATCCAATTCCCGTTTTATCAGCAGGCAAACCACCACAAGCGCACCAAGCCAGATATGCGTCTTTGCAATTCGGAAGAACGGATAAAACAACACCAAACCAAAGAGCGTTGGCAAGAAATGCATATGGTATTTGGAAGTTCCCAGAAGCACGTACTCAATCCACGTTCTAGGACTCTTGAGTTCTGCCCAGATCGTAGCCTCATACCCAAAATGGCTGGCCTTGATCAGAGAGTAGAATGCATAAAACACGGTCCAGAATGCAAAAGGAACAAGAAGTCGGCGCGCTTGCTCGCTAAGGGTTGCTCTGTAGGTACGAGGACGCCGCTCCAACGCCATCAGTAGCAAGAAGATCGAAATGATCAAAAATAGTTCTGTGCGGGCGGTGTAGATCAAAGCGCGTATCAGCAACGGCGCGATCCGATCGGCCATTTCCCATTGCGCAAAGGGCTGGCCTGCCGCGTCCGCGGTTGAGTGAAGCCCAACCATGGACACGCCTGCAGTCAGCCGCAATGCATCCAGCCATGTTAACCGCTCACTCGCCATTCAGTTTCCCCGTCCAGTTAGGGGACTATTTCGCAAAGAGGACCTTACAAAGTCTGAACGGCTCAGCCCTGAAAAGATAAAATGCGGAGTTTCGATTCACGTCTTGTTAGCGCGCTGCGTGTAGCCCCTTAGGTCATTCATGCGTTAAAGGATTCGGGTATGCTACGTATCGCAGGGCTTCACATCACGATGGTCTTGGCTGCGCTTTGGGCAGCTCCTGCAGTCGCGATGGCGGGCTGTGGCGATCCAACGGGTCAGCACAGTGCTTGGTGCCCGACGGATGCACGCCTGTCTGGCTTGAGCGCTGAGGCCGTTGAGAATAATGTATTTTTTCCAGAAGGCGGAGCGGCTTTAGATGCCACGGCCAAGGCGCAAATCACGCTCTTGGCCCAAGTTTTGGGCACCAATGCAATGGCGGGCACATGTCTACGGCTTGTTGGGCACTCCGACAGCTCTGGAGGGGCCACCGCGAATGCCGCACTAAGCGAACGACGCGCCATAGCGGTCCGGGATCTGATAGCGCAGAAGCTCGGCAACCGCGCGCCGGAGATTGAAGTGAGCGGTGCCGGAGAAAGCGCACCACTCTCTGAGCTTCCCGTCACCCATATTGGCCAGCGACGCGTCGCTCTATGGGCTAAGCGCTGCTCTGCTGGGTAGACCGGCCATCCAACTGGCGCTCACACACGATCGGCATCAGCGAAAGCAGGCAACAACATTGCAAAACGCGCTAGCCGGCAGCGGCAAGTGGAATCGGAGCAAGCTCAATTGCGCGGCCCTCAACGGCTGATTGCTGCGCGGCCAAGCCAATCTCTACAGCGCGCGCCCCGTCTGAAATAGAGACTTCCACAGCCCCTTCGCCGCGAACAACTGCGTTGAAACGCGCGTGCTGGTAGTAGGTCGATCCGTTGTGATCGCCGGCCTCAAGCAATTTCGGATCGACAGGGATTTCCCGCGTAGTGGGCCCCTTGGGCGATCGGGGGGAAAGGATCAATTGCGGGACGGGCGGCGCACCCAAATGGTCTGCCCAGAACCGTCCGGGACCTGGCACAAGGCACTCAATTTTTCCATCGCGTCCCACTGCCGACACTTCCTCTTGATACCGTGAGCCTTCAGCGAACATGCATAGTTCAAGCATCGCTCGTTTGCCATTTGCAAAGTCTACAATGACATATCCATTGTCCCAAATATCGGGCACCTCACCCGCATAGCTTTCGCCTGTATGGTTCACCGCCTGACCAGCGCTTGCCATAACCCGAACTGGTTCGGATTTCATTGCCAAACGCATCAGGTCAAAGAAATGGCAGCATTTCTCAACCAACGTGCCGCCCGTGTTGCGATTGAAACGGTTCCAATTGCCAATTTTGGGCAAAAACGGGAAGCGATGCTCGCGGATGGTGAGCATCTTGATGCCACCTGTGGCCTGCTCGGCCTGCGAAATCAGTGCGGCGACAGGGGGCATATAGCGATACTCCATGGCGACCCAAACCGGATGCGGGTAATCCGCAAAAAGCGCATCCAGCACCGGGGCGTCCGCTGGG
>CALKJA010000203.1 GCA_937995865.1 uncultured Paracoccaceae bacterium
GATGCCTCATTTAATGCTCAAAAAGCCCAACTTGAAGCCGAAAGAGACGGGCTAAAAGGCCGCGCGACAATTCTCTCCAAGCGAAAGTCTGCCGAAGATCACCTTTTAAAGCTAACTCGGGCGCGGCTAGAGCGCGGGGCAGAGCTATCACAAAAATCGCTCATGCCGCGCAGTGATTTTGAAGCGTTGGAGCGCGAATACACGCAGGGGGAAGTGGCCTTGCTCAGTCTTGAAGCCGAAGCCTCTACCCTTGCTGAACGGAAATCCGATATTGCGTTGAGCATCCGGCGGTTGGAGCAAGAGCGAAAAGAGCGTTTGGCGTCTGCGAGCCTTTCGGCCGAGCGGGAGTTGATCGATACGCGCGCGCGGGTCGCAAGACTGTTAGAAACGATCAAGCGTTCAGAAATATATGCACCTGTCAGCGGCAAGATCACCGATTTACCTTTTGTGACAACAGGGCTTGTAGCTCCACCCGGGGCAAGCTTGCTCGTCATTACCCAGCCTGTTCAGGAT
Organism: uncultured Paracoccaceae bacterium; assembly: GCA_937995865.1. GTDB lineage: Bacteria > Pseudomonadota > Alphaproteobacteria > Rhodobacterales > Rhodobacteraceae > Shimia_B. The sequence continues at coordinate 514 of CALKJA010000203.1, forward strand.
CTGAAAATAGATCTCTTCGTGCAACCCAGCTACATTGATCAGGTGACAGTCGGCCAAGAAGGCCTGCTTACCGTTACGAGCCTATCACAACGATCCGCTCCAGAGCTGCATATCATCATCGACAAGTTGGCGCGCGAGCCGGTCCGGGACGCAGAAGGGAACTCTGTCCACTACCTTGCAAGTGGTCGCTTGGATCCAGAGGATCTTGTGCGCGCAAAGGATAAGTTAGGCGAAAAGTTCCGTCTTTCTGTGGGGATGCCCGTTAATGCAGCGATGAGCGGACGCAGCACAACACTTTGGGAGTTTGTTACCGGCCCATTTACCGGTCTGCTCACGACCGCATTCGAAGATTGACGGATTAGCCAGAGCAGCTTGCCCCACCTAGCACGCAAAACTTAGCACAATGCGGGTGATTTAACGCCACATCGCCTTCTGCCTCAGCCAGAGTTGCTCCAAGTTCAAACTCCGATGAATACGGCAATAGGGTACAGGCCAAAACAGCCGGTTGAGACGCTCCTTTGCGCTTAACGACCATCCGGGATGATGCACACATCATCGACTCTGGCGATTTTCCAAGAATACCCCAACAATCGTTTGTGATTTCAGGCACGTCTACATTTATATCCATTTCAGGAAACAACACAGTCATCGCGGGATTAGACGCATCAATATCATAACCATGCTTCGCGAAGAGCTGCTCAAAGCCTTCGCGGGCAGCGGCGTCCGATTCGCCCCAAATCGTGCGGCCCGCGACTGCCATTACCAACTTATTGTCACGCAACCAGTCCATACCAATCAGCGTCTTTTCAAAAGCACCGTTGCCGCGCATCCGGTTATGTTCAGCAGCCCGATGGTGATCCAAAGAAACCCGCAAAGTGAGTTTGCCAGGGAAAGCCGTGTTGAGATCAAGCAGGCCATCCAGCACACGCTTACGCATCATCGGCAGCATCGCGTTGGTCAAAACAAGAACGCTATATCCCGCATCTAGTGACACCTGCATGATCTCAATCATTTCAGGGTTCATAAAAGGCTCGCCGCCTGTGAAGGCAATCTCACGAACACCCCAGTTGCGCTCAACCAACTGGTCTAAATAGTCCGAAACCTCAGCGGCAGTGATATACACCAACGCATCATTTGTAGGGCTGGATTCAATATAGCAATTCACGCACTCAATATTGCACAGTGTACCAGTGTTGAACCAAAGGGTCTGTGGATCGCTCAAAGCGACCTTGGCGCGCGGCTCGCCTTTGGCCGTCACCTCTGGGTTCTGAAATTTTCCAGCGTTCCCGCTCTCAACATCTTTCATGGTGCCTGCCTGTGCCTTCGTTCATTCGTTGCGTCTAGACTGCTGCGATATAAGGCAAAAGACCAGCGTGATGATTTGACGGCATTGTGATTAATTGCTTGCGCTAGACTTTTGGTTAAGAATGCAAGTAAACGTGGGGCAACCCTAAGTGTTAACGCTAACAGTAAGCCCGGAGTTGTCATGGTCTCGCGCGTAATCCCAGTAAAACCCTTTGATCTCGTCATTTTTGGCGGCACTGGAGATCTTGCCCGTCGAAAGATCCTACCAGGGCTCTTTCGCCGTTTCATTGCTGGCCAGATGCCCAGCGATGCCCGCATCATTGGGGCGGCGCGATCTGATATCGATGCCCAAGGTTTCCGCGACATGGTGCGCCAAGCGGTTTCCGAGTTTGGTGGCACGTTGGGAGACAAGGCTCTTGCCGAGTATGATGAGCTCGACAGCTTTCTTGCACAGCTCGACTACGTCACGATCGACGCAATGGGAGAGCAAGGTTGGAGCGAACTCCGCTCCAAAGTGCGCAAAGAGCTCGTCAATGCATTCTACTTTTCAGTCGCGCCAAGCCTTTTCGGGGACATTGCGGAACGGTTGAAAAAGCACGGTCTTGCTGATGAAGATAGCCGGATCGTTGTGGAAAAACCTTTCGGCCGCGATCTGTCTTCGGCCCAAGAACTCAACGAAACCCTCGCCAGCTTCTTCAAAGAAAAGCAGATCTATCGGATCGATCATTACTTGGGCAAAGAAACCGTCCAGAACCTGATGGCCTTGCGGTTCGGAAACATCATGTTCGAGCCTCTTTGGAATGCCAACTATGTCGATCACATCCAGATTACCGTGGCCGAAACCGTTGGGGTTAGTGGGCGCGGAGCCTATTATGACAAATCTGGCGCAATGCGGGACATGGTCCAAAATCACTTGATGCAGCTGCTGTGCCTTATCGCCATGGAACCACCCTCGCAATTTTCGTCCGACTCGGTCCGTGATGAAAAACTCAAGGTAATCCGTGCCTTACAGCCAGTTGCGCCCCATGAGATCGTGCGCGGCCAATATGATGCAACTGAGACGACCCTGAGCTATCGTGAAGATGCGGAAAATCCGCGAACGTTCACCGAGAGCTTCATCATGATGAAGACCCATATCGCCAATTTCCGCTGGGCCGGCGTGCCGTTCTACCTACGAACGGGTAAACGGATGTCCAACCGGGCCTCGGAAATTGCGGTGGTTTTTAAAGCCCTGCCGCATTCGATTTTTGATAGCAATGATCACGGCCGTAATGTTCTTTCTATTCAGTTGCAGCCAGACGAAGGCATCACGATGGATATGACGATCAAAGAACCGGGTCCTGGCGGTATGCGGCTTGTGAATGTGCCGTTGGATATGAGTTTTGCAGATGCGCTTGGCCCGGACGCCGATGATGTGCCGGACGCTTATGAGCGGCTTATTATGGACGTGATCCGCGGCAACCAGACATTGTTTATGCGCGGAGATGAGGTCGAAGCTGCTTGGGCGTGGACTGATCCAATCATTGAAGACTGGAAAGCACGCAATGACGTGCCAAAACCTTATGATTCCGGGTCAATGGGTCCGCTTGATTCTCAAGCCTTGATGCAACGAGACGGACGCGCTTGGCGCGAGTTGAAGAAATGAAATTCGAAACATACCCAGACCGCGAGATGATGATGATCGATTTGGCCAACCAATTGGCCGAAGATCTTGAAAACAGCCTTATTAATCGCGGCCGTGCATCCTTTGTAGTGCCGGGCGGGACGACGCCGGGCCCGATTTTTGATTCTTTGTGTGGGGCGGCCATTGATTGGTCAAGCGTTCACGTGATGCTTTCGGATGAGCGTTGGGTGCCGGAGACTTCAGAGCGGTCCAATACAGCTTTGATCCGTGCGCGTCTGCTGTCGGACAAGGCCGCCGCCGCCCATTACATTCCTTTATATACCCCAACAGATACGCCAGAGGCGGGCATTCCTGAGATTGAGCCGCTCATTTCTGAGCAGCTGCCAATCTCGGTCCTGTTGCTTGGGATGGGCGCTGACATGCACACGGCGTCGATCTTTCCGGGTGCGGACAAGCTTGCCGAGGCCCAAGCGCCTGATGCCCCTATCCTTGTGCCGATGCGCGCGCCGGGGGCACCTGAGCCACGCGTGACACTGTCAGCCCGCGTGCTGGCAGATGCGGTTACAACCCATATCGTGATCACCGGAGACGAAAAGCGCGAGGCGCTTGAGCGCGCACGCGCATTGCACCAAAGTGAGGCCCCAATCGTGGCGTTTTTGAACGGTGCAACAGTTCACTGGGCAGCCTAAAGCCAGATCGGCAAGGAACGACGCTATGAAATTTGACGCTCTTCTATCACAAGCAACATCCGTAAAAGATCGTAAGATCTTGGACTTAATGGATAATGAACGTGCGAGTGCGTACTCCGTGCAGGCCGATGGCCTTCTTTTTGACTACTCAAAAACGAATATCGATAGTGCGTCGCGAGATGAGCTTTTGGCTCTTGCAAATGATGTGCCGGCTGCGCGCGAGGCCATGTTTTCAGGTCAAAAAGTTAACGAGACAGAAGGACGCGCCGTTCTGCATACCGCGCTGCGTAGCTTTGAACGTAAAGTATCCGTCGATGGCGTAGACGTTATTCCCGATGTGCAGTCGACTCTATCGCGCATGGGCGAGTTCGCAGAGAACGTTCGGACCGGCGCATTTGTGGCCCAAGGGGGGGCCGTCACAGACGTCGTTAACATCGGGATCGGCGGCTCGGATCTTGGTCCCGTGATGGCTGCGACGGCTTTGTCGCCGTTTCATAGCGGCCCCAAAACGCATTTCGTAAGCAATGTAGATGGAGCCCATATCGCAGACACACTTGCGGATTTAAATCCCGCGACAACGCTCATCATTGTTGCATCAAAGACGTTCACAACGATTGAGACAATGACCAACGCCAAAACGGCATGGGATTGGATGGCCAAGGACGTGGCGGATCCGGGTGCACAATTCGCAGCGCTCAGCTCGAACGCTGAAAAGACTGCTGAGTGGGGCATCGCGCCAGAACGTGTTTTTGGCTTCGAAGACTGGGTTGGCGGGCGTTATAGCATGTGGGGGCCAATTGGCCTGAGCGTGATGCTGGCAATCGGCGCAGAGAATTTTCAACGCTTCCTTGACGGTGGAGCGGCGATGGACACCCATTTCCTGACCGCACAAGGTCTTGATAACATGCCACTTATGTTGGCTTTGGTCGGTATTTGGCATAATCAGGGATGTGGTTATGCTACCCGCGCTGTGCTTCCATATGATCAGCGCTTGTTGCGGCTTCCTGCGTATCTTCAGCAACTTGAAATGGAAAGCAACGGCAAGAGCGTTAGCATGGATGGCGAGACGCTTCCGTATGAGTCCGGGCCGGTCGTTTGGGGTGAACCCGGAACCAACGGCCAACACGCTTTTTATCAGCTAATTCATCAGGGTACACGCGTTGTCCCATGTGAATTCATTGTGGCGGCAGAAGGTCATGAGCCCAATTTAGAACATCAGCACCGCTTGCTTCAGGCGAATTGCCTAGCGCAGTCTGAAGCATTGATGTGTGGACGTAGCTTGGATGAAGCACGCTCTAAGGTTGCCAATAAGTTCAAAGGCGCCGAACTTGAGCGCCAAGCAGCGCATCGCGTTTTCCCAGGAAACCGTCCAAGTACAACGCTTTGCATCCCAAAGCTCACTCCATTCACTCTTGGCCAGATCGTTGCGCTTTATGAGCACCGGGTCTTTGCGGAAGGGGTGATTTTGGGTATCAATTCTTATGATCAATGGGGCGTGGAATTAGGCAAAGAGCTTGCCACTGCGCTCGGGCCTGTGATGGATGGCACGGAATCTGCGGAAGATAAGGATGCTTCAACGCAAGCGCTTGTGAGTTTCCTAACGTCATAAGACTTCGGGATTGTCTCTTGAGATCAGAGAGTTACGCGCTGTTTCTGGCAGCGGCGCTTTCGAGCTGTCATCATTCAGGTTCACAAGAACGGCCCAGCCAGTTGCGCGCAAAACGCCCTCTGACCATATGCCATAGTCCATACGAAAGGATGTGGTGCGCAGGGAAGTGGTGCGCCCGGTGATTACATATTCGGCACCGAGCCGCATCTCAGTCAGGAAATCTACGCCGATTTGGCGCAAAACGATGCGTGGAATACGGGTGCTGTAATCGGCAATTCCGTAGTCTTTAAAGTAGTTTATGCGGAAGTTCTCAAGCCACGAGAGGTAGGCGGTGTTGTTAACATGGGCCAGAGCATCCAGTTCACCAAAGCGGACCCGGTCGGCGATGCCAAAGCTCCAAGGCTCAGGAATATCCAGCGCCCGCAATATGTCTGTGCGGAGAGGTGTTTGATAAGCAATCGCAGGCATTTAGAAGCTATCCTTCATGCGCAATATCTGGAGCGGGTAACGAGAATCGAACTCG
>CALKJA010000204.1 GCA_937995865.1 uncultured Paracoccaceae bacterium
CGGGCCCTTCACTAGAAAGACGCCCGGCATTAGTTTTCGATCGGGTCGCCAGCAAGCATCCCCTCAATCCGAGCTCGGCTTTCTGGCGTTTTGGCCAAACGAAGAAACGCTGCACGTTCGCGATCCAACATATCTTGTTCACTAACGGTCTCCGGGAGGTCTGCATCAACATTCACCACGATTGTCGCTATCTCCATCGCGGTGGTTTTGTTGTGCTGGGTGAACCAACCCTTTTTGAGCCCTTGGTCCATGAAATCACTCATGGCCGTAAGCACGCTGTTTCCAGGCAATGTAAAGCTTGGTTTTGCTGGCGGGTGATAAGGCCCCCAATTCCGGATGCGCGCGGTTGCTTCTGTGATAAGCTTATCGCGGTTCATGACATAGCTGTCGCGCGGCGCTTGGAAATACTGCAGGGGTGCGGCCTGTTCCGGGCTTGCACCGGTTTTGCCATACCCAACTTGCATCCAAGTCTCCCATGCGGCCTTTTCAGCGTCTCCAGTTGCTTCAAACCATCTGCGATAGGTCTCTTTGACCCCGCCGCCGCCAGGCACAAGCCCGACGCCAGCTTCAACAAGCCCCAACACCGAATTCGCGTGCGTAACAAGAGCGTCGCAATGCAAAAGCACTTCATAGCCGCCACCAAGGGCGAGCCCAGACGGTGCACCAACCACAGGCACATCGGCGTATTTCAATCGCAGCACAGCTTGTTGGAAATCGTTGAGAAAGGCATCCATGCCCGCCCAGTCACCCGCTGCGATAAAGGCTGCAAAGCGGTTCAAATCGACGCCGGCGGAATAGTGCTGTGCGTCGTTATGAACAAGGATTCCGACGCCCGGATTATCCGCCGCCGCATGCACTATCGCCATGCTTTCACCCGTGAGGGCGTTCGCTTTGGAATGAAATTCAATAAGCCGGATCCCGTCCAGATCCCAAAGGCTTGCTGCCGCATTGCTTGCTATCGGTTCAAGCGTCTTGCGCGTCAAAGAAAAGCGTACAGTGCCGTCCGGCAGGCTTACCGGTTTGTAGCCGTCCGTCGTGCGTATTTCCAGGACGGCTCCAGCCTTGTAAAACGGCGACGGATCTAACAGAGCAGGCGGAACCTCAGCCCCGGCTTCGCGAGCTAGCGTTGCTACTGTGTCGATCCCGAGAGCATCAATCATTTCGAATGGGCCACGAATCCAGTTGAAGCCCATCTTCATTGCGTCGTCGATATCTTGTGGGGTTTTGGTGACATTCGGTAAAAGCGACGCCGCATAGGCCAACACGCGGCCCAGCATATTCCGGGCAAATTTGGTCTGCGGTCCGTCACCCGCGATCAGCTCCAGCAGTGTTTCGTCGTTGCGCGCCAGTTGTTCCGCTGCGCGCTGCGCTTTTTCAGGTAAGGTCGTGCAGCGTGCACGCAAGGAGCCATCAAGATTGACCGCTTGATTCTCGCGGTAGAACCCGCCCTTGCCGGATTTTTCCCCGGTAAAGCCGTCCGCAATCAACCCGTCGATCAACGGTTTGGCTGGATTGTTTGCGCGGCCAACAGCGTGAAACGGATCATCGCTGGGGAGGATATCGCCTAACGTGTCCACCACATCCGACATCAGGTCCACGCCAATCAAGTCGTAAAGCCCAAAGACCCCAGTTTTTGGGATGCCCATTGGGCGTCCCATAATTGCATCCGCGACCTCGATTGAAAGACCTTGCTTAAACGCTTCGTCCATGCCGACTTGAAGCGCAAAGACCCCAACGCGGTTACCAAGAAATCCGGGTGTGTCATTACATGGAACAACACCTTTTCCCAGCATGCGATCATTGTAGTCCGCCAGCCGCTCCATCACATCCGGCCGGGTGTGGGCCCCGCGCACAAGCTCCAAGAGCCGCATGTAACGCACCGGATTGAAATAGTGGGTGATTGCAAAACGTTCTTGAAACGCGACGCTGCGGCCTTGGGTCAAAAGCGAAATCGGGATCGTAGACGTGTTGGACGTGACGATACACTCTGCGCTGATCGTCTTCTCAAGCCGTGCATACAGATCCTGTTTAAGCGGGAGCCGTTCTACAATGGCTTCAACGATCCAATCGCATGCGGCAAGTTTGTCAAAATCGCCGTCGATCGTGCCGGTCGAAATGCGATCAAGACACTCACGGTCATGGAGCGATGGCGGATCCGATTTCTTGAGACGCTGTAGCGCGTAATCTGTGGCCTCTTTGGTAAGATCCAACAGAAGAACGCGGTGTTCCGCATTTGCAATTTGTCCGGCGATCCCTGAACCCATAGTTCCGGCCCCGATAACGGCGATGTTTTTGAAGGTCATGAGTGTCCTTTCAGCGGCGCACAAATTTTGTAAAATTCATGCCTCCTACAGGAGTGAATTTGGAACAATTTGGGTCAAGCGGGTATGCGCTGAACATCAAGGAAGGCGCGCAAAGCGCGATTGACGTCCATTGGTTGTTCGGTGATCGACATATGCCCGGAGTGTGGGATTTCTACCAATTCACCGCCAAGCGCCTGGTGCAGTTTTCTCCCGGTTTTGATCGGGGTCATTTTGTCTTGTCCGCTTAAGACACAAAGAGTGGGGCAAGTGATTTTCGCTGCGGATTCGGCACCGGATGTGTAGGCTGCGCAGGCTGCAAGGTCTGCAAACAGCGCTCCGGGTGCATTCGCGGCCATCAGCTGGCTGCCGTAAAACATATGGGATGTGCCGGGCATGGTATGGTCATGGATATGGCCTGTGGCCCCATGACCCCAGTCCATCATGGCCCGAATGGCTTTGGGTTCTTTGTGTTCAGCCAATCTAAGCAGGTAGTCATTGACGGGAATGCTTAATGCTGTAGCTAAAAAGCTGGCCGATCGCACTCTTGCCGGATAGCGCGAAGCGAGCTCAAGCGCCACAAGCCCGCCCTGTGAATGGCCCGCAATATGCGCCCTTTTGATCCCTGCAGCGTCCATAAAACCAGCCAGCCAATCAGCCATGTCTTCGATGCTGGAAAGAGGCGTGCCACCGGATTGGCCATGCCCCGGAAAGTCCGGAGTTATCACTTGCCAGCCTCGGTTTGCAAGGAACCGATGTTGCAGCATGTAACCAAGGTGGTTTTGCCCCGAGCCATGAATAAACAGGATGACGTCGCCAGTGGGATCGAAGGGGCGGCCCCCCGTGGAGGCGAAAATCTCGGTTTCATTCAGCGTCAAATTCATTCTGCTGCCATCCGTGTTTGCACGCGGCTTGCCGCTTTGAGCGCCTGACTGAAATCAGCGGCGAGATCGTCGAAATCTTCAAGGCCAACGGATACGCGGACAAGATCTTCGGTCAGGCCAGCGGCTGTCATTGCCTCAGGTGTGATATGGCTGTGGGTGGTGGAGCCGGGGTGAATGACCAGCGTTTTAGCGTCGCCGACATTGGCCAAGTGACTGGCTAATTCTACGGCTTCGATGAAGGCGCGCGACGCGTCGCGCCCGCCTTTGACGCCCATAGAGATGATCGAACCTTGCCCTTTCGGCATAAGGCGCATTGCGGCATCGTGATCTTTGTGGTCAGGCATCGCTGGGTGTTTGACCCATGCGACCTGCTCGTGGTTCGTTAAGAACTCCAGCATCTTGGCAGTGTTGGACATGTGCCGTTCCATTCGGAGTGGCAGAGTTTCCAAACCTTGGAGAATGTAGAACGCATTTTGCGGCGATAGGCACGGACCCGCGTTCATCATGCCTTCGGTGCGCACACGGATTGAAAAGGCAGCAGGACCAAACTCCTCCCAGAGGTTTACGGCTTGATACCCGAAATGCGGCTCTGTCAGCATCGGGAACTTGCCAGGCGTCGCACCCCAATCAAAGTTACCGCCATCGATTACGGCGCCGCCCAGTGCAACCCCGTGGCCACCCATCCATTTGGTAAGCGAGTGGATAACGATATTTGCGCCGTGTTCGATTGGTTTGATCATCCACGGGGTGTTGAACGTGGCGTCGATCACAAGCGGTACATTTGCTTCTTTCGTGATCGCTGCAACAGCCGGAACATCGAGAATGTCCATCCCAGGATTGCCGATCACCTCTCCAAAGACCATTTTTGTGTTCGTTTGGATCGCCGCGCGAATGGCGTCCGGATCATTTGGCGCAACAAAAGTTGTGGTGATTCCATAGCGGCTGAGTGTGTGCTGGAAGAGGTTTATATTAGCGCCGTACATCTGGGATGAGCTGACGATATGGTCGCCGGCTGAGCACAAAGCTAAAACCGCTACAAACAGCGCAGACATCCCCGAGGCTGTGGCAACTGCAGCAACCCCTCCATCAAGCGCGGCGAGCCGTTGTTCAAGAACCGCAACTGTCGGGTTCGTCAGACGTGAATAGATATGCCCGCCGATCTCCATATTGAACAACGCGGAGGCCGTTTCAGTGTCTGGAAATACATAGCTGGTCGTCTGGTGAATTGGCACGGCTCTGGATCCGAAACGCGCGTCTGGTGATTGCCCAGCATGCAGGCTCAAAGTGTCAAATTTGTAGTCGGCCATTGTCCATCCTCCCCGGACGTAATGCAGTTGGTTCCAGCATTGCCGCGAGTTTCGCTCCGGGACAAGAGGTGTCTCTGCGACAAAGGGTTTAGGCCGTGATTGTTTCTGCCGGTGCAACAGATCCACACGAGTCTCAAATTTGTTCAATTTAGGCCGGAAATCAGGCGAAAATGGAGCAAAAAACCACATTTTCTGTGGCGCGCTTGCGGAGATGCGGTAGAGCTTTGCGCGGTGAGAAGTATGCACTTTTTAGCGTAGAGAGTGAAAAATGGAGAGGTACAAGTATGACAACGGTGTTTGAGACTCTGTCTGGTGATCAGAATTACAGTATTTTTGTAGGCCTAATTGAGGAAGTCGACGAGGCTCTTGGAGCCGGCCTCGTTGCAGCTTTGGCTGACCCTGCTTTCGGATCCACGCTTCTTGCTCCGACAAATGATGCACTGGTTTCGGCAGCGATGGCCCTTGGCAATCCACGCATCGATCAACAAAGCTCAGAGCGCTATTTGCTTGCGGCGGCTGATGCTCTGACGGACGGAAATGGCGCGGCTTTGCTGGCGCAAATCATAACCTACCATATTTTACCGGGTGAGCTGACCGCCGGTGATTTTACAGACGGAGCAACACTTGCAACTTTGCTTGGTGTCGACGTCTCGGTCGTTGGTGGTGCAATCGTGGACGCAGATCCTGACAATCCGGATGCGGCGCTAGGTGCTTTTGGAAGCGCTTCCAATGGTGTAGTCGTGCCAATCGACCAGTTGCTTTATCCAGTGGACATTCAAGTCGACGGAGCGCCGACAGAGGACGCCGATCTCATCGTTGGTGGGGACGGGGACGACATAGTGCTTTTGCTTGCAGGTGATGACGTTTTCAGCGGCGGTTTGGGCGATGACACTGCCTATGGTGACGATGGCGAAGACCTGATGATGGGGGGAGAAGGCGACGACTACATGGACGGCGGCGCAGGTGATGACCGGCTTGAAGGGCAGAACGGCGATGACCGTTTGCTTGGCGGCGGTGGCGATGACCGCATAAACGGAGACCAGGGCGACGACTATGTTTACGGCGGCGGTGGCGACGACTTTCTTCAAGGCGGCTCTGGTAACGATAAAATCACCGGCAATTCCGGCGAAGACAAACTCGTTGGTGGCTCAGGTGAGGACATTTTGGTCGGCGGCTCAGGCGATGACGAGCTCTATGGTGGGACCGGCGAGGATTTCCTCAAAGGCGGCTCTGGCGACGACTACATCTCTGGTGAAGATGGCGAAGACACGATCGAAGGCGGCGGTGGCGATGACCTGATGTTTGGCGGCGGCAGCGCCGATGACATCAGCGGCGGTGAAGGCAACGATCGTCTTGTTGGTGGTAATGGCGAAGACGCGCTTGCAGGTGAAGCTGGCGATGATCAGCTTTTTGGCGGCGGCGGCAATGATGATCTTGATGGCGGCGATGGCAATGACGAGCTTGATGGCGGCGAAGGCGATGACTGGCTGGCTGGTGAAGATGGCGATGATTTGCTGCGCGGTGATGAAGGTAACGACAACCTGAATTCGGGACGTGGGGATGACATTGCTCACGGTGGCGATGGCGATGACCGTGTCGCAGGCAATTCCGGCGACGACTATCTGACCGGCGGTAGCGGCAATGATCGTATGCTAGGCGGAAATGGCGATGACTACATCGATGCGTCTTCTGGTGTGAGTCAGCCGGATTTGGGTTATCCGGGGCTCTTCCTCGGCGATAGTGATACTGAAGATGACAAAGACGTTGTGACAGGAGGCGGTGGTAATGACACCATCATTACCGGCGATGATGACGACTTTGTCGAAGGTGGAACAGGTGACGATATCATCGATGCTGGCTTGGACGCTGATTACATCGACGGCGGCGACGGCAATGACCGCATCGTTGGTGGCGAGGGCTCAGATGAGATCTATGGCGGTGAAGGCGATGATGTCATTTACGCGGGCATCGACCCCGGCTTGGGTCTTCCAGATACTCTGAACCTTCCTGACGATGGCTCTGGTATATTCGGCCCGGACCTCGTTCCTACAAATGGAATTGATTTTGTGAGCGGCGGCTTAGGCAACGATACAATCTACGGTGCCGATGATGCGGACGATCTGAATGGTGATGATGGCGATGACTACATCGATGGCGGTATCGACGATGACCTAATCAACGGTGGGGTCGGCGCTGATACCTTGATTGGTGGCCAGGGTGATGACTTCATTATTGCTGGCGCAGGTGATGACGAAATGACCGGGGGCATCGGTCAGGATACACACCAATTTGACGCTGCCGAAAACGGCAACAACGTCATCACGGACTTCGCCGTATCAGAAGATCGAATTGAGCTGTCTTTGGCCTCAAACGAAGACATCATCTCGATCCTCTTCGGGCAAGGTGATGGCGATGACGCTATGCTGGTTTCCAACGTGAACGAAAACTGGAGCGTGCTGGTAGAAGATGCAGATGATCTTTCAGAGGACGATCTTTTCTTCATCTAACTGAACGTAATGCATGGGAACGGGCGCTCTAAGGGGCGTCCGTTTGCATTTCGGCTTGGACATTCTGGGCCGTAAGGTTTTGATAAAGGCCGAACACAAAACCACGTGAGTGACATGATCGATCCCAAACCAAGTGCATCCCATTTTATCAACGGCGCGTATATGGAAGACACAGGCGGCGCGCCCATTGAAGTGATCTACGCAGCGACCGGCGAAAAGATAGCCCAAGTACATTCTGCGACGCCGGCGGTTGTTGAGGCTGCACTGACTTCGGCACGCGCAGCACAGCCCGCTTGGGCCGCGATGACGGGCACTGAGCGGGGCCGCATCTTGCGCCGAGCAGCTGATATCATGCGCGACCGCAATCGTGAGCTAAGCGAACTTGAGACATATGACACCGGCAAACCCCTTCAGGAAACATTGGTAGCTGATGCCACGTCAGCTGCCGATGCTTTGGAGTATTTCGGTGGCCTGGCCGGAAGCCTGACTGGTGAACACATTCCGCTAGGTGGCGATTTTGCCTATACTGTTCGTCAGCCTTTGGGTGTGTGCGTTGGCATTGGAGCGTGGAATTACCCCACTCAGATCAGCTGTTGGAAGGGTGCGCCTGCGCTCGCATGTGGCAATGCTATGGTTTTCAAGCCGTCAGAAACGACGCCGCTTTGCGCCCTGAAAGTCGCTGAGATTCTGCACGAGGCAGGGCTCCCCGCCGGGCTTTACAACGTTGTGCAGGGCTATGGCGATGTGGGTGCGGCACTGGTTGGCGATCCACGAGTGGATAAGGTCTCCCTCACAGGCTCCGCACCAACCGGCAAAAAGGTCTACGCTGCCGCGGCGGCTGGCATGAAACATGTGACAATGGAGCTTGGCGGGAAAAGCCCGTTGGTCATCTTTGACGATGCGGATGTGGACAATGCCGTCAGTGGCGCGATCCTTGCCAATTTCTATTCATCCGGCCAAGTTTGCTCAAATGGCACCCGCGTGTTCGTGCAAAGCGGCATCAAAGGCGCATTTCTGGCGCGCCTGAAAGAACGTACAGAGGCCGCTGTTTTGGGCGATCCTATGAATGAAGCGACCAATTTCGGCCCGATGGTTACAGAAGCTCAACTTCAGATCGTTGAGGGTTTTATTGCCAAAGGTATCGAAGAGGGAGCAACGCTTCTTACCGGTGGGACCCGCGCAGGCAGTCTCGGTTGGTTTTTGCGTCCTACCGTTTTTGCCGATGTTACGGATGGTATGACAATTGCCCGCGAAGAGATTTTTGGCCCCGTTATGTCCGTTCTGGACTTTGAAGACGAAGCGGACGTCGTCGCACGCGCCAATGATACAGAGCTTGGGTTATCAGCAGGTGTGTTCACCAACGACCTGACGCGCGCGCACCGTGTAATTGGCGCTTTGGATGCCGGGAGCTGTTGGATAAACACCTATAACCTTGCCCCGGTTGAAGTGCCTTTTGGCGGCGTTAAGGGGTCCGGGGTGGGGCGCGAGAATGCTAAGGTCGCGATCGAGCATTATTCGCAGGTAAAAAGTGTTTATGTGGGCATGAGCGCTGTGGAGGCTCCCTTTTGAGCATGAAGGCGGAGTATGTTATCGTCGGTGCAGGGTCCGCAGGTTGTGCGATGGCCTATCGGCTGACCGAAGCGGGCCATTCCGTCATTGTGGTAGAATTTGGCGGCTCGGATGCAGGCCCATTCATTCAAATGCCGGGCGCGCTTTCCTATCCAATGAATATGAAGCGCTATGATTGGGGCTTTTAAACAGAACCTGAGCCGCATCTGGGTGGGCGGCGATTGGCCTGCCCACGGGGCAAAGTTATTGGTGGGTCTTCTTCGATCAATGGGATGATTTATGTGCGCGGCCACGCCCGCGATTTCGACCATTGGCGCGAATCTGGTGCGGAAGGTTGGTCATATGCTGATGTGTTGCCCTATTTCCAACGGATGGAAAATTGGGACGATGGTGGCCATGGTGGGGATCCCGATTGGCGCGGCACCAAAGGTCCGTTGCATGTGAGCCGTGGCAAGCGCGACAATCCATTGGTCCAAGCATTTGTCGAGGCCGGGGAACAGGCCGGATACCCAGTTACATCCGATTACAATGGAGAGCAGCAAGAGGGGTTCGGCCCCTTCGACATGACCGTACACAAAGGTGCGCGTTGGTCGGCTGCAAAAGCGTATCTTCGGCCGGCACAAGCCACTGGTCGCTGCCTTGTGGCTCAGGGGTTGGCGCGCAAGGTGATCATCGAAGAGGGCCGTGCGACCGGCGTCGACATGGGTGGCTACAAGATATCCGCTGAAAGGGAGGTGATCCTTGCAGCATCCTCGCTGAATTCTCCCAAACTGCTCATGCTTTCAGGCATCGGGCCTGCTGCCCATTTGGCGGAGCATGGGATTAACGTGATCGCGGATCGGGCGGGCGTGGGGCAGAACCTACAGGATCATCTAGAGCTCTATATCCAGATGGCTGCATCGCAGCCCGTGTCGCTTTTCAAGTACTGGAACCTCTTTGGTAAAGCTTATGTCGGTGCGCGCTGGCTGCTCAGCCGGACGGGGCCGGGGGCGTCGAACGGATTTGAAAGTTCTGCGTTCATCCGCTCTGCTGCGGGAGTAGACTACCCCGATATTCAATACCATTTCCTGCCAATGGCCGTGCGTTATGATGGTAAAGCCGCCGCTGAAGGGCACGGCTTTCAAGCGCATGTCGGCCCCATGCGTTCACCGTCACGTGGGCAGGTCACATTGCGCTCGGCGGATCCTGAAGATGCTCCGCGCATTGCGTTCAACTATATGGCGCATGACAAGGATTGGCAGGACTTCCGTACTTGTATCCGCCTCACGCGCGAGATTTTTGCACAAGAAGCTTTTGCCGCTTTTACGCGCCATGAAATCCAGCCCGGTGCAGGCGCGCAATCGGATGCCGCATTGGATGATTTCATTCGTGAGCATGTAGAAAGCGCGTATCATCCGTGCGGCACATGCAAGATCGGTGCGGCCACCGATCCAATGGCTGTTGTCGATCCGGAGTGTCGGGTCATTGGAGTGGATAACTTGCGCGTTGCGGATAGCTCAATCTTTCCTCGGATCACGAATGGCAATTTGAACGCGCCGTCGATTATGACTGGTGAAAAGGCGGCCGATCATATCCTTGGTCGGCGTTTGGCTCCATCGAATGCAAAGCCTTGGATGCATCCGGACTGGCAAACACAACAGCGCTAATCGGTCATCTTTTTGAGAAACCGTCGCCCCAGTAGCGTCGCGCCTCTTGCCGCCCAGTGCCTTGGCCGGATAAGGAAGGACGGTTAGCGCAAACGGAGGCTGCCGCGATGACCCTTGCTGTCGGTGGAGAAAACCTGATCGACTTCGTGCAGGAAGAGGATGGGCGTAGTCCGCCTGCCTATGTTGCACATCCCGGTGGCTCACCTATGAACGTTGCGATGGCTGCATCGCGGCAGGGGATGGATGTCCACTATCTTACCCCGGTTAGCCAAGATAGCCTTGGTGCCTTGATCGCAGCACGTCTGGAAGCAGACAACGTTACCTTGGCGACACCTCGCCGGCCTGAGCCAACCTCCTTGGCGGTTGTATCACTTAAGGATGGCGCCGCGACCTACGAATTCTATCGCGATGGCACCGCTGAGCGGCAAGTCTCGGCTGCGCAGCTTGGTGCAGCGGCACCGGAGGGCATGACGGCTTTTCATATTGGATCACTCGCCGTCACTCATGGTGATGACGCTCCCGTTTGGGAAACGTTCCACAAAGCGTGTTATGATGCGGGTGTGCTCACATCCTATGACCCCAATGTGCGCCCTTCGCTTACCCCGGATCGGGATGGCTTTATTCAGCGGCTTGAACGGATCATCACGCATACTCAGGTGCTCAAGCTTTCGGATGAGGATCTGAATTGGCTTTACCCAGAGATGACGTTGGAAGATGCATTCGCACGCTTTGCTAACCTCTCCTCGGCGCCGGTCGTCGTGATGACTAAAGGCAGTGAGGGGGCTTATGCCATAGCGGGTGAAGCGCGTGCCGAGGTGCCAGCAGCGAAGGTCAATCCACTTGTGGATACTGTTGGCGCGGGTGACACATTTATGGCCACGCTTGTGCGTCAGGTTGCAGAACGCAATGGTGACTTCGCATTTGATACAGATAGCCTTGGACGCCTTATCGCCACGTCGAGCCAGGCAGCTGCGCTCAATTGTCAGCATGCGGGCTGCCAACCACCCACCCGCGCCGATCTAGAGGCCGCGCTTGGCTAGGGCCGGGTCGGCCAACCTCACAAGCACAACCGTCAGCACGATTCTGACAAGATGGTGCATAGTAACGAGCACTGGGCTTGCATCAAGAGACAGCGCTATAAGCCCCATCTCAGCGACACCGCCGGGCGCGAAACTGATGAACGCAGCATCGAATGGCATTGCGCTGTAGGATGAAACCACCACCGCGCAAGCTGCGGACAGTGTAAACATCCCCGCGACCATAACTGCCGTTAGCCCAAAGGCACGTACAAGGATCTTTGGCTGCGCGCCTGCAAACTGGGTGGCCAATGCAGTCCCAATAATCAGTTGCGCAATGCTAAGGAGCCACTCGGGTGTCTCAAGCGCAGCAATCCCGCTCCCTCCAAGGGCCGCGGCCAGCACAAGCGGCCCCATGAGGTGTCCGGCGGGCAGGCGAAAAAGTTTCCCAAGAGCATATCCAACGCCCGAAACGGCCACGATGCCCGCCAAATCGCTCCAGCGTGCGGTTTCCTGGTCTAAGTTTGCTCCGGATGCACTGCCGACAATTTCTCCTGAAAGGGCAGCAAACAACAGCGGTACGCAAACAACCACAAGCACAACCCGTGCGAAATGGTGGACCGTCAAAAGCATCACATTGCCGCCCGCCTGTTCGCCCAACGTGACGCCTTCGATCAAGCCACCCGGCATTGAACCATAAAGCGCGGTTGGCCTATCGTAGCCACCTACGCGCCGATACAGCACGTATCCAAACGCATGAGCGACAATGACAAACACTGGGACCAGCAGCAAAGACATCCAGATCGTTGGAAGTTTGTTGAACAGCTCAGGCGAAAAGCCTGCTCCGATCATGGTGCCAATCACCGCGATAAATGCCAACCTAAGGGGTTTGGGGAACTGCAATGTTGGGCGCTGGGCGGCACTCTGCCAGATCACAAGCGGAGCCACCGCGCATAACGCACCCAGAAGAAACGGCATTGGGGCACCAAGTGCCGCCGCTGCAAACCCGCCTACACTGCCAATGCCAATGTGCATGGCAAGGGTGATCGGCCAACTAAGCGCCAAGGCACGCTCTCAAAAGTGGACTTTCCGGATCACCAAGGGCTGTCACGATGGAAAAGTGGTTGTGGCCCCTTTCGTAAACCGCCTCTATCTCTGCGCCGCTTGCGGCCCACCGCTCCTCAAGCATACGAGTTTGGCGCAAAAACTCAGGGCGCTCCTGCGCACCAACCCAAGCGGTCACAGGGCATGTGAGCGCGGGTGGCAAGTGAGCGGGACTTTCTGCCAAAGCCTCAGCCCGATCCAACTTAAGTGTGCCGTTCATCGTGGTGCGCAAAAGTGGCAACAGATCATGCACGCCTGAGATTGATGTGATCCCTGCCAAGCGGCGCTGGATATCTACCCTAAGCGGCCCGGCCGCACAGCTCATTCGCGCCACAAGATGCCCACCTGCAGAATGCCCCGCGATCCGCAATGGCCCGCCCACAAGATCAGCAGCAGCCTCAATCGCGGTCGCGGTTGCTTTTGTGATTTGCGCAATCTGCGCCTCTGGCGCCAAAGGATAAGACGGGAGCGCAACAGCCCAGCCGCGCTCTAGTGCACCTTCAGCCAAATGCGACCAACTGGATTTGTCAAAAAGATGCCAATACCCGCCATGAACAAACACAAATAGGCCTTTGGGTTCGCAGTCAGGATAAAATAGATCGAACCGCTCCCGCGGCGCATCTCCATAGGGTAAATCAAGATCTGCATTTGCGTTGGACCGAAACTGTGCGGCCGCTTTTGCCCATGCATCCGCCAAACGAGTGGCGTCAGCGATATAACCGGAATTATCAAATGCATCTGTCCAGTCGATGACGTCGCTCACGTGTCACGCTCCGGCTCATCGCCCGGATCTTCCCAAATGGCGGGAAGCCATGCATGCGCGCGTTTGGAGCGACGCAGCCCTTGCTCGACGGGAACGGCGTCCCGGATCAAAACAAATGTCCCACGTCCGACCAGACCGCCCGCAAAGCTCCATGTACCATCGATCCGCGTGAACTGCGCGTTGATCACCCCAGAGTATTCGACGCGTGCAGCATCAAAATCCGAGTAACTTTTGGTGAACCGCACCATAGGGCCCACGCGGACCCCGATAATGCCGGCAATCAAACTGTCCATCTCTAGATCGGCGAATGAATTGGGCTCCAGGGTTTCACCGCTTAAATCGCCGTCGTCGTCCACCAGCATCGCGTTAAATGCAACCGGAGGTCGCGCGCGGCTCACATAATTGTAGCGGCCCATCCACGGTCCGTTCAGGCTTTGAGGCGTGTCACTGTTCTGCATTCGTGGCCCTTCTGGCGCAGGCTCGTTGGGTCATCTTGACGCCCATAGTGCCAAGTTGCGCAACTCAATGGAAGGCAAAGGGCAAGGCTTCGATGATGTTCACGCTTCATTAGGGCTGTTGCGTCATGGTTTGTGAAAGCGAATATGGAGGCTTGCATGGCCCTACCGCAAATGACGCCAGTGCCTGAAGTGATGAACGACGCCCAGATTGCTCCAGCTTTGACAGGCGATTTCCCGAATGCCGCACATCTCTGCGCCTTTGTTGAAGTCGCGCGTCACGCGTCGTTTTCCAAAGCAGCTAAGGCGCTGGGCTATGGTCAGCCTGCGGTCTCTAAACGGGTCAAGGCGTTGGAGTGTTCCCTTGGTGTTTCGTTGCTGGACCGAGGCGAACGGCACATTACCGTGACGTCCGCCGGGCACTCGGTCTTGCGAGCGATGAACGCACATTTTCTGCCGCTTTGCCACGCCCTTGAGACCTTGAAGGATGCGCAACCTGTGCTGACCGTGGCGCTTCCTACAGGTGCGGTGCGTGCGCGGGTTGCCCCATTAATTGGGCGTTTTGAGGCAAAAGAACCCGTGCGCTTATGCTACGTGCCACGATGGGCAGAAGCCAGCCTGTCGCTGCGCGGAGACCCGCGTTCCGGCGACGGTGAGGACGTATTTCTCGCCGCCGATGAATGGGCTGCAGTTGCGGGCAAAGGGTGGGCTGGAGGTGATCAACTTACCTCCGCAGAGCTTATTCGCCTTCCGCTCGTGGCCGCCACACCCGAAGAGCATGACGCATGGCATATGTTGCTCGCGGGCGAACGGCCTTTGCGGCTTATGCGTGCAAGCCGGGCAGATGCCGCAAAGCTGATCTCGCAAGGTGCCGCTTTGGGGATCGCCAATCTGCCATTTCTGAGCAAGGCGACAACCTTAGCACCTGTTTCAAAGCGGCGCGTTTGGCCCGGGACTGGCCTTTGGGCGAGCTTGTCAAACGCTACACCCGCTTGGGATACGGGCTGGGCGCTCGTTGAGCGGCTCAAGGCAGAATTTGCAGTCGCAGAGGCGTGATCTGTCTTAGCTGAATGGATCCTGCGGATAGACGACATTGGCCAAGGCAAGGCCATGCGGCGCGCAAACCGGACCACACTTGCTTCGGTCTTGGGCTTTAAGCGCGATGCGCATCTGATCAGGATGCCAAGACCCGGCACCCACCTGCTTGAGTGATCCCACAAAGCTGCGCACTTGATTGTGCAGAAAGGATCGTGCGCGGACTTTGAAGCGAAACTCTTGCCCACCGGGATACGGGTGCTGCGTTATAGACAACTCATCAAGCGTTTTGACTGGAGACTGGGCCTGACAAATTGATGAGCGGAACGTTGTGAAATCATGCTTGCCGATCAGATGTGCCGCGGCCTCTTGCATAGGGGCCAGCGCCAGTTCCTGAGAGACCTGCCACACAAGGCCGGCGTCCAAAGTCACGGGCGCGCGGCGGTTCACAATCCGAAATATATATTCGCGTTCCATTGCAGAAAACCGCGCGTGCCAGTCTAGATCAGGTGCTATTGCACAGTCCGTGATTGCGACAGGAAGCGGCTTGAGATGATAGTTCAACGCCTCAGAGAGTCTAAAAGGGTCCCAGTCGCGGGTGAGATCACAATGGGCAACCTGACCCCAACCATGCACACCTGTATCTGTCCGGCCCGCCGCAGCGATCGTTGGAGCTTCAGGTTCGAGCTTTGCCAACGCAGCTTCAACGGCACCTTGCACAGTGGGTTGATTGTCTTGCCGTTGCCACCCGTTGAAGGGTGCCCCGTGATATTCGATTTTGAACGCATAGCGGGTCATTCGGCGGGGGTAGCCTCGCGCGCCTGTTTTTGCAATGTCCTGCAGAATTGTAGCCTACGGTGGGTCTTTGGGAAAATATGCGTCATGCTCACCGCAAGGGTGGGAGTGGGCGCACACGCTCCCTATGTTAAGGGCGAACGAAGCGAGGGCCCCGGGTGGTACTTACGACAATAACTGATTCCGTTACGCGCACCGTAAGCGGTGTGACTGGCGGGGTGACGGGGCTTTTTACGGATCCTGTGATCCGTCTTGGAGTGACTGGCCTGAGCCGAGCAGGCAAGACGGTGTTTATTACCTCTTTGGTGGCAAATCTTCTTGATCGCGGGCGGATGCCGCAGCTTTTGGCGGCTGCATCAGGCTCCATTCAACATGCGTACCTACAGCCGCAGCCGAATGACACGATCCCGCGGTTTGACTACGAAACACATCTTGGTGCGTTAACTGGCACGTCTCCGCAATGGCCAGAAAGCACGCGCACGGTGAGCGAATTGCGGCTTTCACTTCGTGTGCAGCCACAGGGATTTCTTGGCTCGCTTGGTGGGCCGAGGACGGTCCATCTGGATATCGTAGACTATCCCGGTGAGTGGCTTTTGGATCTTGGACTTTTGGACAAATCCTTTGAGCAATGGTCATCTGAGACGATTGCGCGCATGGCCACACGCGATTTCGCAACTGAGTATTTGGCCGCGCAAGCGGAAATCAAATCAGACATCAAGCATGATGAACCCTTGGCAAAATCGCTTGCGCAGAGTTTCACGACCTATTTGCGCGCCGCCCGCAAGGCCGGGTATTCTGATTGCACTCCGGGCCGTTTTTTGCTGCCGGGTGAAATGGACGGCTCCCCTGTGCTAACCTTTGCCCCCCTTTCCGTGGCCGATGGAGGCCGCAAGACCCTTCGCCGGGAAATGGAACGCCGGTATGAGGCGTATAAATCGAAAGTGGTTAAGCCCTTTTTCCGAGATCACTTTGCCAAGCTGGACCGTCAGGTGATCTTGGTGGATGCACTGGGCGCAATCCATGATGGCCCTCGCGCAGTCGAAGATTTGCGGCAAACAATGGCCGATATCCTAAGCGCGTTTCGGCCCGGTAGGAATGCGTTTTTAGCGCAGATCCTTTTGGGTCGTCGCGTGGACCGCATCCTGTTTGCGGCGACCAAGGCAGATCATTTGCACCACGATCAACACCCCCGGCTGACAGCAATCATGGAAGCGCTGACGCGAGATGCCAGTGACCGTGCCCGGTTCGCGGGCGCAAAAACCGGAGCGATGTCCGTTGCGTCCATCAGAACGACGACGGAAACCAAACTGCCGCACAAAGGGGCTGAGTTGCCTGCCGTCACAGGTGTGTTGAAGAGTGGCAAGCGTGCCGCGTTCTACCCCGGTGAATTGCCGACAGATCCTTCGCGCATCCTTGCGCCTGCCCGAGAAGGTGCGCAGGAGTGGCCGTTTGGGGATGTCCAGGTGATGAAGTTTCAGCCCCCGGCTCAAGACATCACTCCGGGCGATGGCCCGCCGCATATCCGCTTGGATAAGGCGGCTGAATTTCTGATGGGAGACCGTTTACGATGAGCAAGAACTCAAGTGGACCGGTGCTGATTGAATTGGAAGATGACGCGCCAGTTGTCACACCTGCAGACGCGCCGCCCGTACCCGAGGACCTTCCTCAAGGTGCAGCCATGCAAACGGTCGCGGCCCTTGCTGCGCGCCGCCCGTCACGGCTTGCGCGGTGGTTCTGGTCGCTTTTGTTTGCGGTAATCGGTTTCTTTGTGTCCTTGGCGGCGTGGAACACGGTGAATGCTTTGGTGATTGCCAACCCATTGCTGGGCTATGTGGCAACGGGCCTGATTGTGGCTTTTGTGATTGTGGCGTTCGCCATCGCTATTAAGGAGCTGGCTGCTTATGCGCGGCTTGGTCGGATTGATCGGCTAAAAGCAGATGCGGAAGCCGCCTATGCGCGTGGTGATCTTGCTTTGGCGCGCAAGACGGTTGCGGGCCTGACCTCTATGTATCGTGCACGCCCCGATACGAAATGGGGTCGTGATCGGCTAAAAGAACGCGAGGCCGATGTTCTTGATGCGGATGGCCTTTTAGCGCTTGCAGAGAGAGAGGTGCTGAGCCCGCTCGACCTTGCCGCGGTCAAAGAAGTTGAGGCTGCAGCGCGGCAGGTTGCGACGGTCACCGCGCTTGTGCCATTGGCGCTTGCCGATGTGGTGTCAGCGCTAACGGCTAACATCCGCATGATCCGGCGCGTTGCCGAGGTATATGGCGGGCGATCAGGCACGCTTGGCGCATGGCGGTTGGCAAAAGCAGTCATCGGGCATCTAGTGGCAACCGGCGCGGTTGCGGTTGGGGATGATCTTATTGGTTCGGTTGCCGGAGGTTCGCTTCTTGGCAAAGTATCGCGCCGTTTTGGTGAGGGTCTTGTAAACGGGGCGTTGACCGCGCGGGTTGGTGTGGCTGCAATTGAAGTCTGTCGACCGCTTCCTTTCAACGCGCAAACGCGCCCAAGAGTGACGCAAATTATTAGCCGCTCACTAACCGGGCTGTTCGACCGAAGCGAAAGTTGAGTGAACTAGATCGGATTGAATGTCCCGCATTCTAGATTTCAGAGGCGCTGCCGCGGGGTTGCAGGTTGATCAAACAGCGTAGCCTCATAACCACGATCCCAAAGCAGAGATGCCACAGCTAGTCCGCCAAGCCCTACTCCGGCATTGCGATTTTCACAGTAACGCACCCCCTTGCTTGTCTGCCACGCAACCCATGCCTATAAGCGCGGATATGGCACGGCACACGTTCATTATTCGAATTATATCGCTCATATGCTCCCGGGGTCTCTGAGACAAACAGACCTGCGCCGGGCATATGAGCCAACCACGCTATGCTGATCCGAAATTCCAAATATACGTGAGCCAAAAATGTCTGACTACAAAGACACCTTGAACCTGCCTCAAACTGATTTCCCTATGCGTGCCGGGCTTCCTAAGCGCGAGCCCGAGTGGTTGGCCCGTTGGGCCGACATGGCGGTATACGATACCCTGCGTGAAAAAGAGGGGCGCGTACCGTTCACGCTGCATGACGGCCCCCCCTATGCCAACGGCCACCTGCATATCGGTCACGCGCTGAACAAGACCATCAAAGACATGATTGTGCGCTCCCATCAGATGATGGGCTTTGACAGCCGCTATATCCCCGGCTGGGATTGTCACGGGCTTCCTATCGAATGGAAGATCGAAGAACAGTACCGCAAGAAGGGCAAGAATAAGGACGACGTCGAGATCAACGAGTTCCGGGCCGAGTGTCGGAAATTCGCTGAAGGCTGGGTCGATATCCAACGCGAGGAGTTCAAGCGTCTGGGCATCACCGGGAATTGGGACAAACCCTATCTTACGATGGACTTTCACGCAGAGCGTGTGATCGCCGAAGAATTCATGAAGTTCCTGATGAACGGCACTTTGTACCAAGGCTCTAAGCCTGTGATGTGGTCGCCTATGGAGCAAACTGCGCTGGCCGAGGCCGAGGTGGAGTACCACGATAAAGAGAGCTTCACGATCTGGGTGAAGTTTAAGGTGGCGAACGTAAGCATCAAGCGCTCTGGCTGGACTGCGAGCGACCTTGGAAAGGCAACGCTTTCTAAGGATGATTTGCCGGAACTTGATCGGCGGCTAAAGAGTATTGCTGGTGCCCACGTTGTTATCTGGACCACGACACCTTGGACGATCCCGTCGAACCGCGGCGTGGTCTACGGGTCGGATATTTCCTACGGCCTTTATGAGGTTCTCGACTCTCCGGAGGAATGCTGGGCAGTAAAAGGAGAAACTTACCTGCTCGCAGATAATCTCGCCGCTGACGTGATGAAGCGGGCGCGTCTTGAGGACGGACAGTGGCAGCGTTTGCGTGACATTTCGAAGTCAGAGCTCGAAAGCATTTCCCTGCTTCACCCGCTCGCGGGCTCCGAAGGTGGCAATGCCGAATGGGATGACCCCCGTGACTTCCGCGCGGCACCGTTTGTGACCGACACCGAGGGCACAGGATTCGTCCACTGCGCACCGTCCCACGGGATGGAAGAATATGAGCTCTACCGCGATGCGGGGATGCTGCAGCAGGTGATCACCTACAACGTCATGGATGACGGCTCGTTCCGCGCCGATCTGCCGTTCTTTGGCGGCAAGTATATCCTGTCACGGAAGGGCGGTGAGGGTGACGCAAACAAGGCCGTGATCGACAAGCTGGTCGAAGTGGGCGGGCTGCTTGCACGTGGCAAGATCAAACACTCTTACCCACATAGCTGGCGCTCCAAGGCGCCCGTGATTTATCGCAACACGCCCCAATGGTTTGCAGCCATCGATAAGCCCATCGGCGACGGGCAGGACACCCACGGGACAACCATTCGTGAGCGTGCTCTGACTGAGATTGACAATGTGAACTGGACCCCAAGGTCTGGGCGCAACCGCTTGCATTCCATGATGGAAGCGCGGCCCGATTGGGTGCTGTCGCGCCAACGTGCTTGGGGGGTGCCCCTGACGTGCTTCACCAAGAAGGGCGCATTGCCGACAGACCCGGACTTCTTGCTGCGAAACCCGCAAATCAATCGCCGGATCACCAGTGCATTTGAGGCCGAAGGTGCAGATGCTTGGTACGAAGAAGGCGCGAAACAGCGGTTCCTTGAGGGCGTTGTGAACCCGGATGACTATGATCAGGTCATGGACATTTTGGACGTTTGGTTTGATTCCGGTTCCACCCATGCCTTTACCCTTCGTGATCGTGAAGATGGGACCGAAGACGGCATCGCAGATGTCTATATGGAAGGCACCGATCAGCACCGTGGTTGGTTCCATTCGTCGCTTTTGCAATCCGTGGGCACGACCGGCCGTGCGCCTTATCGCAATGTCGTCACACATGGGATGACGCTTGACGAAAAGGGGTTCAAGCAATCGAAATCGTTGGGCAACATCACGCCGCCTGAAAATGTGATCAAGCAATATGGCGCCGATATTCTCCGGCTCTGGGTGGCGCAAACAGATTACACCGCTGACCAACGGATCGGGCCAGAGATCCTCAAGGGTGTAGCTGATGGTTACCGCCGTTTGCGCAATACGTTCCGCTACCTTCTGGGGTCGCGCGTCGCTGATACGCCCGCCGTAGATCCAGCAGAGATGCCCGAATTGGAGCAGTGGGTGTTACACCGTCTGGCGGAACTTGATGCGCAAGTGCGCGCCGGCTACGCAGCCTTTGATTTTCAGCGGGTCTACTCTGCGATTTTCAACTTTGCGACGGTCGAGCTTTCGGCCTTCTATTTTGATGTGCGTAAGGATGCTCTCTACTGCGACGGGGATACGCCGCGCCGAGCCGCCGCGCGTCATACACTGGACCTGATCCTTGAACGGCTGAACACATGGCTTGCGCCGATCCTTGTCTTCACAATGGACGAAGTTTGGCTGGAGCGTACAGCTGGTGTTGGCTGCATCCATCTTGAGGATATCCCAGAGACGCCCAAAGAGTGGCTGAACCCAGAGCTTGCCGCCAAATGGGCAACCATCCGTAAGGTACGGCGCGTGGTGACCGGAGCCTTGGAAGTGGAGCGCCGTGAAAAAACCATCGGTGCGTCGCTTGAGGCCGCTCCGACGGTATACGTGGATGCGGAGACAGCCAGCGTTCTGGGCGACGTTGCTTTTGAAGATCTTTGTATCACGTCGGGCATCACTGTCTTTGCTGGGCCAGCCCCTGAAGGCGCATTCATGCTTGAAGATACTGAGGGCGTTGGCGTTGTGTTTGCAAAAGCGGACGGGGCGAAGTGTGAGCGCTGCTGGAAGATCTTGCCGGATGTGGGTCTGCATGCACATTCGGACACTTGCGGGCGCTGCAGCGTCGCGTTGGGTTAAGGAGCAAAAGGGGGTGGACGCGTGTGTACCTAGCCTCCTTGGTCCGATTACACTGACTGCGCAGGATGGAAAGATAACGGCCTTGAATTGGGGCATCGGTCCTGATCTGTCCGCGACGCATCCGGCAGTGCTACATCTCGCAGCTGAGCAGCTTGCGGCCTATTTTGCTGGACACCGGAAGGCGTTTGAGCTTCCGCTTGCGCTGGGCCCCAATCCATTTCAGGTGGCCGTCCAAGAGGCGATGATCGCCATCCCTTTTGGCGAAACGCGCACGTATGGTGATCTGGCAAAGGCATTGGATCGGCCACCGCAAGCGATCGGGCAAGCGTGCGGAGCAAACCGCATTCCCATAATTGTACCCTGTCATCGTGTGTTGGGGGCAACCAATTTGGGCGGCTTTTCAGGCCGTGGCGGGATCGAAGGTAAGGTCACCCTGTTGCGCCACGAAGGGGCTGCCGGGTTATTGCTTTAGCCGCGCTCAGGGAGAATTTGTTGAGCGATACCAGCAAGTAAGAGATACGCTGTTGTGATCCAAAGCCCAATTTGCGCCCAACTGCTGGGATCAAAGTTCACCCATGCAGCCCAGCCTGCGAAAAAGGTCCATGCAAGCGCCATCGGCAGAGTGACGTAGCGCCAGCGTTCGGTTCGGACTGGGTGGACGAATTTTATAGGCAGGAACATTGCAATC
>CALKJA010000205.1 GCA_937995865.1 uncultured Paracoccaceae bacterium
GGACTAACTCTTCAAATTCAAAAAGATTGAAATTATGTACTCTTGACATGGTCACCTTTGCGGATTGCTGCAACGATGATGCCGTTCAACTTATGGCGGTTCAACCTCTGGTGAGCCTATGTCCGGTTTAATCACAGAACCGTCAGCCCGTTCCATTTTCCAAACGCTGCCATCCCGTCGCCGCCTAACCATATAGGGGCCGTCATCGCACGGCTTGCCTTGAATTTTGAAAACCTCGGTAGCTGGCAAATCTGTACCTTGATGAAACACAATCCGCGCCGGTCCATTTGTCCGATGTTCCAAGCCCGACTCATGCCACACGAAGTTCATTGGGTTTCCGTCTTCATCGTAGGTTGCCACGGAAGGTTCGTCGTCGAATGGCCCGGCGTGCAGAAGGTCGTCCAACGTCGTTATACGATGGATGATGCCGCCGGGTCGAACATATGTCTTTGTGACAAAGCGCTGTTCGTACGGCATGCCATTTCTGTCTTTCGGCAACTCGTCACTCACAGTTCAGACTATCAGAATAGGAATAGAAAAGTCAATAAAATAGTGTTTAATTTCATTTACTTGCGGGATTTCCGCGCATTCCGCGCTGTTCCGCGGGGCTTCCGTGCAAACCAGCGGACGACTTTCGACATCCTATACGGCCTTATCGGATCAAGCGTTGAGATCTTGAGGGTACGCCTCGGAACTGCAGCGCCCGGCGATGGGCCCACTCGTTTTTAGCCCCTTGAAGAGGTGTTAAGATGAACATCACCAATGAAACCCAAACAGCATGCCCCCTGTGTGGCTGCAATTGCGACGCGCAGGCAGCTACCTTACACACCAACAACGATGCGACCAGCCATATCGCAGCATTCCTAAAGGAAGCGAGGCGGTGGAAGCGGGACGAGCCGTTTTACTGGCTCGCGACCACCGAGGAGATTTCGGACACAAACTATCGTGCAGATCTCAAGCGTGCGATTGCGCAGGAAAACATCGGCGAACGAGATTGGCTTACGGCATGCGCTGATACTTTGCTCAAGGTAGACATGAATTACGGGCGGATTTGGCGTCCAATGGAGCCTTATCCGATCCCCTTTGTCGACGACGTCATACCGAACGACCGCTACATGCGCGATTTCATGCGCTCGGAAACCTGTGAATTCCCGGAGCGCGATAAACTACTCGACCTGAATTTCCGAGTGAACGCGCCAGAGATTGCGTCAAGTTTTGGTCGGTAAGACCGATGCTGCGGCGTGAGTCGTCGCGTCGCAACCTTTCTCATCCCGCATCGTAGGCACTGATGCGGTAAAGCAAATACCGATCAGCATGCGACTCACTGAATTTGAGTGCGCGCGTCACACCAATCCCTGCGCGTGCGCGTCTCGCGCACCCCCTCAAAACTCAGCAACGGCTTTGCAGCCTCACTCGTGGGTGATTTCCACGGGCAAGGACGCTTTGTGCCGTTGCCTCTTCGGAGGACGAACCATGCATCACCAGATGCCTCCCCCAAATGACCCCGGCCCGCTGTGGTCGAGTGCTTCGCTTCAGGCGTTATGCGTCAGCTTTGACGGCAAAGTCCGTCCTGCATTAGGGTCGTTGGCCCTTTGTTCGGCGGCTATGTCGGCAGCAGGGCTTCTAAGCCAATTCCAGAACCCGGAGCTCTATGATTTCCTCTTGTGCGGTGTGATGGGGCTGAGCCTTTATCAGATCGCGCGCATCCTGTGGATTGGGTGTTGGGAACTTCCCAATCTTGTCTCGAAGAAGCCGCTCTTGATCTACGCGCTTGTCGCCACGGTCGGCTTTGGCAGCTACGCGGCGGTTTCCGTAACTGCCAATCTGAGCGCAACAGCAGGTGAGGCCAGCCTAGACCTTGCCGAACGCGGCAATATCGACGGGCTAGACAACGCCAGCCAAGAGTTCGTGTCCTACGTCTCAGAATTGCAGGTTTTGCGCGCGGCCCTCTTGGATCGTGCAGCGCAAGCACGGTCATTGGAACAAGCCGAGATTGCTGGACAGGGTCCCACGGGCGTTGCCGGGCGCGGGTCGGTCTCGAACTCATACGCGGCGTCGGAAGCGCGATATGCGCAAGCGGCGGAAATGGTCGGGCAAATCCTTGCGCGCGCAGAAACCCATATCGACGGCTTGCGCAAAGCCATTGAAGAGTTGCGCGCAGCTCAGATCGACCCAGACCTATCTGGGGCGGAGAAACGCGCGCGCCTGAAAGTCCTTTCGGCAAACGCCATTGGCGAAATGCGCGCGCTTCTCACGCTTGATCCGGCGCGCGCCATTCGGTCGGCGTCCGCAAGCATCGCACGTGGTGTCCCGACGCAAAGCCAAGCCAATGCGCAGTCTCGTGCACGCATCGCCGAGATCAGCGCTGATATGCGGCTTTATGCGGATCAGCTAGAGGCTGAAGCGGACCGCATCGCGGCTTTGTCGCCAGCGTTGCCGGAACAATCGACGCTTAGCACGGCAGAACGTCTCTTGCAGAC
Source organism: uncultured Paracoccaceae bacterium (assembly GCA_937995865.1). Lineage (GTDB taxonomy): Bacteria > Pseudomonadota > Alphaproteobacteria > Rhodobacterales > Rhodobacteraceae > Shimia_B. Next base: position 2,481 of record CALKJA010000205.1, read on the forward strand.
GGCATGGCGTTTGCCTGCGTTGACGATGGCTGCGCTGCTTCTTGACCTATGCGGCTGGATGGCTGTTGGCTTCCGTCTCGCCCTTTATCAAGCGCTGCACATCAGACAGCGGGAAGAGACTGAACGCAAGGTCCCCACCTACGTCACATTGGAAGACTTTGAGCGGGTCGGCACCTTCGTCGAGATCGCGGCAGCGACCAAGAAGCGCGTCGAGGCTGCGAACGACGCCAAAAAACGCGGTCGCCCGCGTCTCTCCAAACCAGAGGCCAAATTGGCAAGGGCAAAGACCCCAACAACACAACGCAAGCCGCGTTCGACCAAGGGAGGCGGTTCCGATGACAAAGCTTGAAACCATCGCCAATAACTCGCCGCTCCCGGTCGCTGCGCTTCTCTGCGGCGCGCTGGTCGCCACAATGGCGATGGAGAAAGTTGATCTGCCGGACTGGTTCACTAAGGCACCTGATACTGTGCCGGAGCAGCCCGCTCCAGCACCCACTCCCGACCCAAAATTGGTCGCCGTGCCTTACGCGCCTGCGCCGGGACGCGATGATCGGACGCCTGTCGCCTATCTCTCGCAGGTCTTTGATCTGGGGGACACAGGCCTGCCGTCAAAGCTATCTGGCATCGGCCCAGTCTTTTGGGACCACGCCGGACAGGGAACGGGAGCGCTCATTGCGCCCAATGTGGTGCTGACCACGGGTCACCTTTTTGCTGAGAAAGGCAAATGGGACGGGCCATATGGGCCAACACAAAAGCCACCCGCACCATCGGATGGGCGTATTTACTTGGAGGCCTGCGAGCGGTCTTACGACTTGAAAGCCATCCACATGGGCAGCATGGCTCCACGCGAAAGATTAGGTCTGGACTATGCGATTGCGGAATTGGCGACACCCGCTTGCGAAGAGGCCACTGTCTTGCCCGTCGCACTCACACCGAGCGATCTATACGGCGCGGATGATCAAATCCTGCTCGACCTAGGTGCGTATCGCTTCGGAGATCTGCCACGCTATGCCCAACATCCACTCTTTGATGCGCGGGCGAACGACTCAAGCCGTTTTGCCCGCTACGCTGTCTTTGGCGTCCGCTGTCGTGCCACCTCCCACAAGGATACGGGCGATGTGGCAAAAGGGTCCACGGGGCTCGTTATCACGTCGGGATGTGACGGGGTCCCCGGCGGATCGGGCGGGCCTCTGATTGTTTCCCGCAACGGCGGTGCGACCTATTCCATCGTCGGCGTAGGAAACAGCTACCGAAAGACGGATGCGGAATACAACAACTTCACCGCCATCGAAGGGGCCTTCGCAGCGCATCTATCTGACTTTGTTGATGTGACCACTCTGCCGGATGCGGCAGCGTCTTCGCTGCCGTCGTCATCTCGTCCTGACACAATCGATCACGGTCCCTGGGAGGCCATGCGCCGTGATCCTGCTTCGGAGGGTACGCAATGAGTTGGATGATGGGACTGGGCGGCAATGGCGGGGGCGGTAAAACGCCTTCGCCCGTGATCGCAGGCAGCGGCAAGTGGCTTGCCACCTGCATCGGCGTCTATGCCGCGATCTTTTGGACGCCCGACCTTTGGAATGTGTTTGAGGATCAAATCCACGCTGCGATTTGGGCGCGCTATGACGATATGCCCGCAACAGTGATATTTTGGCTGCTGTACTTCGCGGCCTACCCATTGATGTTCTTCGCGGTGCGCATGGGGCTCGGCCTGGCCTTTGTCTCCATCGCCATGGGTGTGCTGACCAAACTCTTTGGAGGGCGGCGCTAATGGCTTTCCCATTCATGCGCGGCGTGCGCCCCTCTCGCACTGACAATGAAGAAAATCGCTTCGGCTCAAGCCGATTTGCCCAATACGACGACCTCCAGCGTGCAGGGCTGTTCGAACAAAGGCCTGAGTCCTTCTTCGTCGGCTACTTCGAGAGTCGCGCCGTTTGGTTCCATGGTCCGGCGGGGCTCAGTTTGGTCGCGGGCGCGCGGGCCGGTAAAATGCGAGACGTCCTCTGCCGAAACCTGCTCACAGGCACAGGTTTGCAGACGATCATGATGCTCGATCCCAAAGGCGAAGGGGCGTATCTTTCCCAGAACCAAACCGCCGATGGCAAGTTCTGCGGATATTGGAACCCGGTGGGCCTCCATGGTCTGCCGCAAGATCGTATCAATCCGATTGATTACTTGCATATCGACAGCCCGACATTGGTCTCGGATGCAAAAGTCCTTTGGGAGGAACTTGCGCCTTCTAAAGCAGGCGCGCGGGATGACTATTTCCCCCCGCGCGCGCGCGAATACGGCGAGGGCCTTTGCCTGGCCGTTGCTGAGATCATGGGCGTCGTCACCTTTCCGGCGCTATACGAAGCGATCAACGCTTTGATCGCGAACAACGATGATTGGCTAGAAATCGCCTTTCAAATGTCGAACTCGCGCTTTCCCAAAGTTCGGAGTTTGGAACAAGAAATCGCGAATGGCCGACAGGATAGCACGGGCGGCTTCCGGGGCATTCTAGGCGAGTTGTCCAAGGCTGTCGCCTGTTTGTCGGACCCGACACTTTTAGCCTCTGTCTCGCCTCCCTACACAATGTCCCTTGCGGATTTGGTATCGGGCGACCAGGCGTGGCAGTTCTACCTTTGCCCGCCCGCTGAGTATCTCCAGGCGTGGGGGCCCGTGTTGAAAGCGTTTTTTGTTGGTGCCGAACGATACAAATCGAGAGCTCCTGGGGCCAAGCGCATCACCTTCATCATCGATGAATGCGGTCAATTCGGCGCAAACGGGTCTGGTGGCTTTCCCTTGATACCGCGCCTTTTTACCTATGGCGCTGGCATTGGAATACAACCTATAGCTGTATTCCAGTCTGAGCGCCAGATGGACAGCCTCAGCCCCGGCGCGCGCTCGCTGATCCAATCAAGCGCAGCGGGTAAATTGATGTTTGCGCTGCGGGATTTGGAAAGTGCCAAAAGCTGCGCAGAGATGTGCGGGGCGCAAACGCTTATTTACGATGATCATCTTGCGCAACAACGGGCGCAACACGCCAAAAGCTCGGCTCTGCATTCCATCCTGAACGGCGGCGATCCTATCGAAGCTGCCCTTAAAGTGGCGCACCAGAGCTTTGAGGCTGAGCACCAGACCAAACAGCATCGCCAGCTCCAAACGCCAGATGAGGTCATGAACGCCGCCCCTGATGAAGCGTTCTTCTTCCACGAAGAGGTGCCTTATCCAATTCGGCTGACGCGTCGGCCCTACTGGGAAGAGCGAGCGCTTGCAGGGCTCTACCTCCCAAACCCATACCACCCTCCGCTTTACCGCGTGGGAATCCGAACGCGTTGGGGCACGCGGACAAAGCGCGTCATCACAGAGCCTGTGCCTGCGCAATATGCGCATTACCCACAGTATCGGAACGGCCTTTGGTCACGGGTAGAGGAATGATCCCATGCGAAAACCCGCAACCTTCGCCGACACGCGCAATTACCTGCCCGAATGCGACTTCACCAAGCGGTTGGCGCATCTGCGCATCACGCGAACCTTCATGGCGAGCAGCAGGGCTGAACAGCCGGACAAGGTCTCTGAGCGCAGCCCGGTCCCACATCGCGATCAAGGGTCCTCTATGGTGGCGCAGGAGCGCCCGCATCCCGTCCTCAAACCCTCTCCCGCACTCGCTGCCGACGTCGATGCAGCGGCCTTCAACGCGCGGTGGGAGGCAGAGCGACAGCGCGCCACACCATTGCATTCCATCACCCCCAACCAAGGAGACACTTCAATGTCCGACGACACCAAAAACCGCCCCGCAGAAACCCTGCGCGAAGGCTCCCTCAAAGCCGCAATCTGGCGTAACGAAAGCGAACGCGGCGCGTACCATTCCGTCACCTTAGCCCGCACCTACAAGGATCAGGAGGGCAATTATCAGGATACTTCCAGCTTCCGCGCCCAAGACATGCTTGGTTTGGCTGAGCTGGCTCGGCAGGCCCACCACCACACGAATGATCTTGACCGTGAGGCGTTTAAAGAACAGCGCCAAAGACAGACACAACAGACCCCGTCGCAAAGCCAAGGTCACAGCCGCTAAGCGCCAAGTCACTGAAAGGATAGGAAAATAATCCTTGCCTGACGGAAACCTATCAGGCAGGATGCCCTCTTTTGTTCGAAAGATCGAACGCAACAGAGGAGTTAAAACCGAAAGGAGGCACATTATGCCCAAACCCCCTCCCCCAAATCAAACCGCCCCCAGTCTGCACTTAGACTGGAAGGACTGGCTGCCCTATATCGACCGCAGCGACCTCACCGACGACCAGAAACGTGAGATGATCGAAACGCTCTGGTCCATCGTTATGGCCTTCATTGATCTTGGCTGGGACGTCACTGGCGCGCCCAAAGAAACCAGTGGACAAGTCATAGACCTCCGAGCCGCGCTGACCGCCGCTGTGTTAAACTCAGAAGAACAAGAAAAGGAGGAGGTATGACAGACAAGAACACACCAACGAAGGCAGTCATTTATTGCAGGGTGTCATCCCGTTCGCAGGAAGAAGAGGGCTCTGGATTAGTGGGGCAAGAGACCCGTTGCCGCCAATACGCCGCCGCCAAGAATTACGAAGTCGTTGCCACATTCCCTGACACTGTGACCGGCGGTGGGGACTTCATGAAACGCCATGGCATGGTCGCACTCTTGGCCTTCCTCGACGCCCAGCCTGACGAAAACTACGTCGTCATCTTCGATGATCTCAAGCGCTATGCCCGCGATGTGGAATTCCACCTTAAATTAAAGCGCGAGATGGATGCCCGTGGCGCTTTGCGCGAATGTCTGAACTTCGCGTTCCAGAACACTCCCGAAGGCGAGCTGCATGAGATCATGATCGCGGCGACAGGCCAATACGAACGCAAATCCAATGCACGGCAGGTCTCGCAGAAGATGCAGGCACGAATGGAGACAGGGTATTGGATTCACAACGCGCCGATCGGATACAAATATGACAAGGTCAAAGGGCGTGGTCGTATGCTGTTTGCCGAAGAGCCGTTTGCATCGATCATCCGTGAGGCCTTTGAAGGTTACGCATCAGGCCGCTTTGGGACGCAAGCCGAGGTCAAACGGTTCTTTGAGGGCTTCCCCGACTTCCCGCGCAACAAGCGCGGTGAGGTCACGCAGCAGCGCGTCACCGATATCCTGACCCAGCCCGTTTACACCGGGCACATCTGCTCTGAACGCTATGGACTCAACTGGCTGAAAGCGCAGCATGAGGGCATCGTCTCGCTGGAAACCTTCGACAAAGTACAGAAGCGACGCAATGGGTCGTCCAAAGCGCCCAAGCGCAAGAATATCGGGGACGCGTTTGCCTTGCGCGGAATCGCCGTCTGCGGTGGCTGCGATGCGCCCCTGCGCTCGTCGATCAGTCGCGGCAATGGTGGCAATTACCACTACTACCTCTGCCAAACCAAATCCTGCGATCACTACGGCAAGTCGATCAAACGCGATAAGATCGAAGGTGAAGTTGGCGAGCTAATCAAAGACTTGCAGCCGTCACCCGGTCTAATCGCCCTCGCCAAAGCCATGTTCCGCAAAGCATGGGACGCGCGTCATGATCAAGCAAAGAACATCCGCGCCGCTGCTGACGGCAAAATTAGAGCGATTGAAAAAGAAAGCGCCACGCTCCTCAATCGGATCATGAGCGCAAGCAATTCCCAGGTGATCGCGGCCTATGAGACAAAGCTGGCTGAATTGGAGCACGACAAGGCGCTGATGATCGACAAACGCGATAATCAGTTGGTCCCAACAGGCACGTTCGAGGAAAAACTAGAACCATTGGTCCTATTCCTATCTAACCCATTGAAACTATGGG
>CALKJA010000206.1 GCA_937995865.1 uncultured Paracoccaceae bacterium
AAATATCGACCTGACCATTGCCAAATATCTTGAATGTGCCGACCTCTTTGGATCTGCCGTGCTGAAACTCATATTGATTACTTGAGAGCGTGCGCCAAACACTTCCTGCCTCAAATTCAATCGTGCCCTGAGACATTAGGCCTGCAACCTCTTTTCCAGACATCCTCTCTGCCCAAGCTGGGGATGCAAAAAAAACGAAAGCTAAAATCGTCAAAAATTGCTTCATATTCTAATCTCCATCTAAATCTGCTTACTGCTAGATTTTAGCAGCGTTGTTCAATTTCAGTAAATGGAAACCAAAGAATCAAAAGACAAAAAGGGAAGGTTCTAAAACCCTCCCTCCAATTGTTCAAAAATTACTCACTCTCCAACCCCAAAACCGTATCTGGTGCAGATTGGGGAGAGCTAAGAATTTTCCAAAATTCTTGGCCCCCCTGTAATCACTCCGCCGGAATAGCAGCGTCTTCATTGCCCAGCGGGACGGGCAGCTTGTTGAGCATTTCTTTGGGACAGACCTGAACAAAGTCGCGCAGCGTCTCTTTCCAATGCAGGAGCAATTCTTTCGCCCGGCGCGATCCAGTCTCGTCAGCGTGGCGTTCGATCAATGCTTTAAGCTCCGCTTCCCAATGCGGATGCGAAACCGGTGCCAAAACAAGCGTCTCCATATTCATGAGCGGTGCGATGTCGCCTTTGGGCGCATAGATATAGGCCATTCCGCCCGTCATCCCCGCCCCAAAGTTCGCGCCAATCTCACCAAGGATCACCGCCACACCGCCGGTCATGTATTCACAGCCCGAGGCGCCACAGCCTTCGATCACCACTTTTGCGCCAGAGTTCCGCACGGCGAAACGTTCGCCCGCTCGGCCCGCGGCAAAAAGATACCCATCGGTCGCGCCATAAAGCACAGTGTTGCCGATAATCGTGTTCTGTTCAGCCACCAATGGCGACGCCTGCGGCGGACGGATCACGATGGTCGCACCAGAGAGACCCTTGCCGACGTAATCATTGGCATCGCCCGAAACTTCCAGCTTGAGCCCCGGCGCGGCAAACGCACCAAGTGATTGCCCAGCTGACCCTTTCAGCTTCACCGTTAGGTGATCGGGTTGAAGATCGTTGCGCATTCCAAAGTTTCGCACGATATGGCTTGAAACACGGGTGCCGACACTTCGCAGTGTGTTTTGTACCGCATATTCCAATTGCAGCTTTTCGCGATCATTCAGGAACCGCACAGCATCCTTTACAATCTGCGCGTCCAGCGTATCGGGTACGACGTTCCGGTCACGGCTGCGATCATAGGTGATCTTATCTGCGCCATCGACTGTGATCAGCAGCGGGTTGAGATCGAGATCATCCAAATGTGCTGACCCGCGGCTGACCTGATGCAAAAGATCCGCACGGCCGATCACTTCGTCCAAAGACCGGGCGCCGATACTGGCAAGGATCTCGCGCACTTCGGTGGCGTAGAACGTGATTAGGTTTACAACCTTCTCAGCGTTGCCGGTAAACTTGTCGCGTAGCGCTTCGTCTTGAGTACACACACCTACAGGGCAGGTGTTGGACTGGCACTGACGCACCATGATGCAACCCATTGCAATCAGGGCAGCTGTGCCGATCCCGTATTCTTCAGCGCCAAGCATGGCCGCCATAACGATATCGCGGCCTGTCCGCAGACCACCATCGGTCCGCAGGGTCACACGTGACCGGAGGTTGTTCATGGCAAGCACTTGATGCGCTTCTGTCAGACCCATTTCACACGGCAGACCCGCATATTTGATCGATGTTGCCGGTGACGCGCCTGTTCCGCCGTTATGGCCAGAGATCAGGATGACATCTGCTTTGGCCTTAGCCACACCCGCCGCAATCGTGCCAACGCCCGATGCCGCGACCAGTTTGACTGTCACCTTACAGCGCGGGTTGATCTGCTTGAGATCATAGATCAGCTGCGCCAGATCCTCGATGCTGTAGATATCGTGGTGCGGTGGCGGGCTGATCAGGGTCACGCCTTTGGTAGAGTGACGCAAACGCGCAATCAGATCGGTGACCTTCATGCCCGGAAGCTGCCCACCTTCGCCGGGCTTGGCTCCTTGTGCGACCTTGATCTCAAGCTCTTCGCATTGATTCAGGTACTCTGCGGTCACACCAAACCGGCCTGAGGCGACCTGTTTGATCTTGGCTGACGGGTTATCGCCATTCGGCTCTGGCACAAAATGGGCCGGATCTTCACCGCCCTCGCCACTGTCTGAACGCGCACCGATGCGGTTCATGGCAACATTCAGAGTTTTATGGGCCTCGGGGCTTAGCGCACCCAGCGACATGCCCGGCGTGACAAAGCGTTTGCGGATCGCGGTCACGCTTTCCACTTCCTCCAGCGGCACGGGTTCTGCCATTGGCTTGATCGCCAGAAGATCGCGCAGGTGGATCGGTGGGTTGCTTTGTAACTTGGCCGAATACTGTTTCCACATCTCATAAGATGCACGGTTACACGCCGCCTGAAGCATGTGCATTGTCTGTGCTTCCCACGCGTGCTTTTCACCCGAGCGGCGCGCCTTGTAGAACCCGCCAATCGGTAAAACGCTGTCCCCAAGAAAGCCTTTGGCGTGCACAGCCTCTGCCTTGCGCTGAAGGCCGGTGGTGCCAATCCCAGAGATACGCGACGGCATGCCGGGGAAGTATTCAGCACAAAGCGCGCGCGACAGGCCAACCGCCTCAAAGTTCAAGCCGCCGCGATATGAAGACACCACTGAGATGCCCATCTTGGCCATGATCTTTAGCAGGCCCTGATCGATGGCGTTGCGATACCGTGCAACTGCTTCGGTCAATGTGGTGTTCAGCAAGCCCCGGTCGATGCGATCCGCAAGGGAATCTTCGGCCAGATAGGCGTTCACAACTGTTGCACCACAACCAATCAGAACGGCAAAGTAATGCGGGTCCACGCATTCCGCAGAGCGCACGTTGAGCGAACAGAAGGTGCGCAGCCCGTGGCGGGTCAACCAGCTGTGCACGGCCGATGTCGCAAGGATCATTGGCATGGCAACTTTGTCTTCGCTCTGATTTTGATCGGTCAAAACAATATGTCCCGCGCCTGAGCGCACAGCATCTTCTGCCTCACTCCGAACCCGTGCCAGCGCGTTCAAAAGCGCGCTTTGGTCGCCACCGGCTGGGAACGTGCAGTCAATCTCAGCCATCTGCGCATTGAAGCTTTCGGTCAGCTTTTTGAACTGAGCATTGCCCACAAACGGGCTTTCCAACACCAAGATCTCAGTCTGTGCCGAGGATTGATCCAGCACGTTCTTAAGATTGCCAAAGCGCGTTTTCAGGCTCATCACCCGGTACTCGCGCAATGAGTCGATCGGTGGGTTTGTCACCTGTGAGAAATTCTGCCGGAAGAAGTGGCTCAGCGGGCGGTACTTCTCAGAGAGAACAGCGGACGGCGTGTCATCACCCATAGACGCAAGCGCCTCTTTGGCGTCTTCGGCCATTGGGGTAAGGATCTGCTCCAGCTCCTCGATGCTATAGCCCGCCGCGATCTGCCGGCGGCGCAGCTCACCGCCTGTAAAGAGCGGTGCTTCGGTTACACTGGCAAGGGTTTCGTCAAGCTCGTTGATCTTCTCGACCCATTCGCCAAAGGGCGCATCTGCCGAAAGCTGGTCTTTAATTTCGACATCATGGAACAATTTCCCTTCAGCCATATCAACCGCGATCATTTGGCCGGGGCCAAGCGCGCCTTTTTCAACGACGCTCGCCTCATCGATTGGGACCATCCCAGCCTCAGAACCCGCGATCAGCATGCCTTCACCGGTCACAACATAGCGCATCGGACGCAGGCCGTTGCGGTCCAAGCCCGCGCAAACCCAACGGCCATCCGTCATCGCAAGGGCCGCCGGACCGTCCCAGGGCTCCATGACGGAATTGCAATAGGAATACATATCACGCCACGCTTTCGGCAGCTCATTGGCCAGCTTTGACCAGCTTTCTGGCACCAGCATTGTTTTGGCCATTGGCGCATTGCGCCCGGCACGTACCAGCATCTCGAACACAGAATCCAGCGCGGCAGAGTCAGATGATCCGCCCGGAATGATCGGCTTGATGTCCTCGGCCATATCCCCGAACGCGCCCGAGGCCATGCGGATTTCGTGGGACTTCATCCAATTGACGTTGCCCTTGAGAGTGTTGATTTCCCCGTTATGCGCAAGCATTCGGAACGGCTGCGCAAGCCACCACTGCGGGAAGGTGTTGGTTGAATAGCGCTGGTGATACAACGCAAAGGCGGACACAAAGCGTTCGTCCTGCAAGTCTGGATAAAAATCCGAAACCTGCTCGGCCAGCATCATGCCTTTGTAAATGATCGACCGGCACGACAGTGACGCAAGATACAGGTCACGAATGCCATTGGCCGCAGCCTGCTTTTCGATACGGCGGCGGATGACATAAAGCTCGCGTTCGAATGTTTCCTCGTCCACGCCTTTGATGTTGGAGATCAGGATCTGCTCAATCTCGGGGCGGGTCGCGTTGGCTTTCTCCCCAAGGCAATCGATGGAAACCGGCACATGACGCCATCCATAAATGTAGTAACCCATGCGTAGGATCTCGGCCTCGACAATGGTCCGGCAGACCTCTTGCGCGCCGAAATCGGTGCGAGGCAAGAACACTTGGCCCACCGCGATCAGCTTGCCCGTATCAGGTACGTGGCCTGTGCGTTCAATTTGTTCAAAGAAGAAATCTGTAGGGATCTGAACATGGATGCCTGCGCCATCCCCGGTTTTCCCATCGGCATCTACCGCACCACGGTGCCAAATCGCCTTGAGCGCTTTAATCCCGTTTTCCACCACCCCGCGCGAGGGTTTGCCGTCAATCGATACAACAAGACCCACCCCACAAGAGGCGTGCTCATCGTCTGCTTGGTAAAGCGAATGCTCGGCCATATAGGCACGTTTTGCTTCTTCGGACTGCACCCAGGCTGCGTCAAACTTGGTCATGAGCGTGGCTCCATTGGTTGCCTCCGGGGAAACCGAATTTTGGAAAATTCGGGCCTCCGGCGGGAGTGTTCGGATCATTGAAGCGTCAGAGCATCAATGCGTTGCAGTTGTAGTCCGGGAAGGGGCTGAGAAAGCCGTCCTCACCCGGAAAATGAAAATCGATTGGCGCGTCATCGCTTTGGAAGTTGCCGTCCGGTGTGGTCGTGACCGATTGGCCGCCCAAAAAAATCCGCCAATCGAGGTGGATGTATTCGTTGCCGCTACTTTCCCAGACGGGGGTCCCGTCCGTCGCTGTGGCGCGTGCATATGTATCGGTGCGCAAAAGCGGCACGTCATCAATCACAACCGTTTCACCTGTGAGGATATCGCGCCCCCGGTAGCGGATGGTTTCACCGTTTTCAGATGTCGTCGAGAAATCGAAATCATCGCGGCTTTTGCGGGTCAGCTCGGTGAAGCTGGCAGGATCAGTTGGGTTGGGGTCCAGCCGATCCAACACGTTCAACCGGATATCAAGGCTGCTAATCCATTGAGTTTCCGCATCGATGGTTCCTACGAAATTTGGACCCTCTGCATCAATATCCACACGGTGCTGGATGCCGTCTTTATCCCCTTCGCAGGTATAGTGATGCGACACGGAACAGAGCTTGTATTGGACTGTCACAAAAGCCGAACACCCTTGCGGCAACGCAAACTGATCCTGTGCCGCCAATGGGGTGGCAAAGGACAAGGCCGCAATGGCAAGAATGTTAAAGCTTTGTGTCACTAAAGGTGCGCTCCATTAATGGTCAGCGGTGCTGACGGATGATAAAAACGCGCATGCATGGATTGTGCATGGCCTGTGTATCGAATGTGCCTGTTACTCTGCAGCCACGGTCGCGTGAATGCTTAAATCGTTAAGAATGGCCGCCGCGCAATCACGCCCGTCGCGGATTGCCCAAACCACAAGCGACGCGCCCCGCACAATATCCCCCACAGCATAAACACCGGGTAATGAGGTGCGCCCTGTTTCGAACTCGGCCTTGACCGTGCCCCAGCGCGTAACTTCAAGTTCGGGCGTGTCCCAAAGCGTAGGAAGCTCTTCAGCTTCAAATCCCAGCGCTTTGATGACAAGATCCGCATTCTCCAAATAGTCAGCGCCTTCAATCACTTCGGGCATTTGCCGTCCTGTGGCATCTGGAGCGCCAAGGCGCATTTGCTGAACCATCACACCTTCGACCGCGTCGCCGGTAAAGCCTTTGGGCGCGCTTAACCACACGAATTCAACACCTTCTTCTTCGGCGTTTTGAGTCTCACGTTGCGATCCAGGCATGTTTGCGCGGTCACGGCGATACAGGCATTTGACGCTCTCCGCACCTTGTCGCACTGCTGTGCGTACACAGTCCATCGCGGTATCGCCGCCGCCGATCACGATGACTTTCTTGCCCTTTGCGTTCAGCTCACCGCTTTCGAACTCAGGAACCGTATCCCCGAAATTCGCTACACGGTTCGACGCGGTTAAGAAATCCAATGCCGCAACGATCCCATTTGCGCCGGATCCTGGTGCCCGGAGATCCCGGCTTTTATAGACGCCTGTCGCAATCAGCACTGCGTCGTGTTTCTCACGGAGCGCGGGGAACGAGATGTCTTCGCCCACGTTGCAATTCATTTCAAAAGACACGCCGCCCTGCTTGAGCTGATCAATGCGCTTCATGACAACGTCTTTTTCAAGCTTAAATCCGGGGATACCATATGTCAGCAGCCCACCCGCGCGGTCATAGCGGTCATACACGGTGACTTGCAGCCCTTCGCGCCGCAGCATGTCTGCCGCCGCAAGTCCGCCGGGACCCGCACCGATAATGCCAATAGATTCTGTCCGCTCGGATTTAGCGGCAATGGGTTTCACCCAACCGTTTTCCCACGCGGTATCTGTGATGTACTTTTCTACTGATCCGATGGTGACTGTACCGTGGCCGGATTGCTCAATGACGCAGTTGCCTTCGCAAAGGCGATCTTGCGGGCAGATACGGCCGCAGATTTCCGGGAATGTATTGGTCGCCTGTGAGATCTCATAGGCTTCTTGAAGGCGGTTCTCAGCTGTGAGGCGCAGCCAATCGGGGATGTTGTTGTGCAGCGGGCAATGCGATTGGCAATACGGCACACCGCATTGCGAACAGCGGCTTGCTTGCTCTTCTGCTTTCGCGCGCGCGTACTCGCCGTAAATCTCTCCGAAATCATTCTTACGCAGATTCGGTGGACGCTTTTCTGGCATTGCACGATCTACCGTCACGAATTTCAGCATATTGTCACTGGCCATGTCAGACGCCCCTTTTTGTCCGCCGAATTTCTCCTATAAAGATAGTAACAGGAACATAAAAGTCAGCATTGCTGCCCTATTATCAGTTTCTGGCGACCACTCAAGGCGGTAGGTTGCAAAAAGTTGCGTATTTTAGGTCCGATCCGGCCGCATTGCCTTTCTTTAAAGGTCTGGTCAGGCGCGTAAGTTGCCAAGAAACACGAATCAACAGGCCCCCTATGCCCCTTTTCCATTTGATCCTTGTCGCGCTCATTCAGGGCATCACAGAATTTCTGCCCGTTTCATCCTCGGGGCATCTTATACTTTTGCCCCGTCTGACCGGAATGGAGGATCAGGGCATCGTCATTGATGTGGCCGCCCATGTAGGCACGCTTTTTGCCGTTGTTCTCTTTTTCTGGGGCGATGTGCGCGCGGCCCTGTTCGGTTTGGGGCGTCTGGCGCGAGGTAAAGTCGATACGCAAGGCGCGTGGTTGGCCCTGTGCTTGATCATCGCAACTGTGCCAGTGATTGTTGCCGGGCTGATCCTCAAGGTCACGGGGCTGGCTGATGCGATGCGCTCTGTTACCGTTATTGGTTGGACGATGCTGCTCTTTGGTGTGTTGCTCTACTTCGCTGACCAACGCGCACCACAGGAAAAAACCCAAGCGGAGTGGAGCATCAAAGACGCGGTGCGCCTAGGGTTGTGGCAGGCGGTGGCATTAATACCGGGAACATCCCGCTCGGGCATCACGATCACGGGCGCGTTGTTTCATGGCTATACTCGCCACGACGCTGCCAAGATCGCCATGCTGATGTCGATCCCGACCATCATCGCGTCGGGCTCATTGGCCGGGTTGGACCTCATTGGTGGCGATGTGCCTTTGCGTGACGCAACCATCGTTATCGCGCTCAGCTTCCTATCTGCACTGGCAGCGCTTGCCTTTATGATGCGGTTGCTTCGCTCCGTGAGCTTCACGCCCTACGTAATCTACCGGGTTATTCTTGGCATCGTCTTGATTTGGGTCGGCTACACAGGCTGGGCTTAAAGCTCGCGGCCCTTAAGGTGCTTCGCGGAATTCTTTATTGCAGCATATTGGCCGGTGTGGCGGTACACCCAAAGATAGTCAGGTAGAACGGCCTCTAGCGCGGTGGGCGCAATACCAAGATCCTCAAAGCCGGGATGCTCGCCGGAAACGATGTTGTCGTTTGCCAGATTCAAGACCTGATCTCGCGTGATCTGCGCCGGGATAAGGCCCAGCGAAAGTTTGTTCGCCAGCTCAAATCCAAAGCCCATCATCCTGCCAATGAACTGCGGCAAGCCAAGCACTAAGCGGCGGCGTTCAATCACCTCGAGCATTTGCTGCATCAAAGCGCGAAACGTATTCACGTCAGGTCCGCCAAGTTCAAAGATCCCACTGCGACCGGTTTCAATGCCAACCATCGCTGCGTCTGCGATATCATCAACATATACGGGCTGGAATTTCGTATCCGCGCCCACCACAGGCACAACTGGAGATGTCCGTGCCATGCTTGCGAAGCGATTGAAGAATTCATCCTCAGAGCCAAAGACGATCGAAGGCCTAAGGATCATCGCTTCGGGGATGTGCTGCAAGACACACTCTTCGCCCAATCCCTTTGACGCTTGATAGTCACTTTCGGAGTCAATATCTGCGCCAATGGCGGAAATGTGCACCATCCGCGAAATCCCCTCAGCGGCGGCAACGCGTGCAATGCGTTCGGCCCCCTCGTGCTGGATTGCGTCAAACGTGTTTTTGCCGTTTGGCGCAAGAATGCCCACGCAGTTTACCACCACATCGGCGCCCTTTAGAACGCTGCGAACACTTTCGTCGTCGCGTATATTGCAAAAGACTGGCTCAACTTGTCCGACCGTACCAAAAGGTTTTACAAAGATCGCTTCGTTCGGGCGGCGGACGGCAACCCGTACGCGCCAGCCAGCTTTGGCCGCGGCGCGTGCAATATAGCGGCCCACAAAGCCCGATCCGCCGTAAATGGTGACAAGTTTGGTCATAGCTGCGGTCTCCGATCAGTTGCCCCACGGATTACTCCCCCGACACAAGTCCGACAAGCCGCAATTCGACGCGGCCCATAGAACGGACGTTTGATTCTAGCATATTGATCGAAAAATACTCCGGTCGGCGAGCGGGAATCACGCCCGAATCCCGTTGACACCCCCCTTCGCCAGCCTTAATGCCTCCGAACACCAAGCCGTGCCCAGATGGCGGAATTGGTAGACGCGCTAGCTTCAGGTGCTAGTGTCCGTATGGACGTGGAGGTTCGAGTCCTCTTCTGGGCACCAAATCATCTGCCTAAATGTAGGTTTTCGTTAGATAAATTCCTGCCTTGCTGACTTCAATCCACACCGACAACCACCTTTCAAGCGTCGCTAGGGCTGGGCAATATCATCGAGCAAATCAGAGAACCGCTCCATAAACGCTGCACCAAAAGCGGTGTCAGATGCGCGTTCCCAATAGTCGAGTTCACTTATTAACCGTTTGTAAGTCTTTTCGTGCATCCCCTTTCGGTCTGTCGCCCCAAGGGTCACAAGGCCCTGTCATCCACCCGAAACCCTCCCGTATTTTGCAGGCGCGCCGTTGATAGCGTTGAAACGACTTTTCGCGCTGCGATGGATAGGCAAGCTGGTGACAGGACCTGCAAGCGAATATCGGACCGCCATAGAGGATTGCAATACGTCGCCCACATCCGCGCGCTGGGCATGCGAACCAATGACGGTGGCCACCGTAGTTACAGGGCTGAGAAAGAAGCGCGACAGGGTAATCGTAGGACTGCCAATCCGATCCGCCCGCTTTGTGGCGATAGTTGAGGGTGATATGCCCGTGGCCCACGCCAACCCACACCTTCCCAACTTCTTCACCGTCCTGCAACCACTTCCAAGAAAAGCCGCTGCGCGGTTGCAGTAACCCGCGCTGTGACAGATGCCGAACATCAAGTAGCAAAAAATCGGTTGTTTCCGGCCTTGTGTCCCAATGCCAAAGCCGCCCGCTACCTCTTCCGCCCATGAAGCCCTCCAGATTTTGTCGAAATCAATAAGCAAGTCCCGCGATACCTTGGGGTAGGGGGCTATCCGGGCAAACCCAAGAACAAGCGATTAACCTTCGTCCAGCCAATCAATACAGGCGACCAAAACCGCGTAGAACAACACTCCCACAGCCAGCATATTCCAGCCCGGTTCCATTCCAATTAAATGCAGATACGTAAACATGATGCCTCATGGCTAGATGTATATATGTCCTGTTTCTTGTGCATCGGAGACATTGGATAAATTCACACTCACGTCACAATTTTTAGGACGGGCTCGGCGCTTTTTGATGGAGGGGTGTCACATTCTTTGTGACGGGCAGGCACGGTTTTTGTGCGGGGCTTTTGGTTTTCCCTCCATTGCCTAAAGCGAAATTGCGGGCGCTTTTCATCGACGGTGGGCAGTTCGTCCATGGCCCATAAAGCCGCCAGACCCACGCCTGATGGTCCAAGGTATGCTCCGCGCGTTTGAAAGATGAATCCGCGTTCTTCCAGTTCCATGAACCACGGGCCAACCGTGTTGCGGTGGACGTTCAACGCCTTTGCGGCGTCCCGGTGGCTTAGAATTATTCGCCCGTTGTTTGATCCGTTGAAGCGGCGTTTCAGTTCGATGTAGAGCGCGCGGGGGCCGGGTTTCAGGGTCGCCCACGCCTCGGTCGCTTGCAGGTATTCGGGAAGCTGGACGTGACGCCCAGCCCCCTTTTTCCCTTTCCGATAGGTTCGGCCCGCCATCAGCCTTTGCCGGGATAGTGCAATTCGCCCAGCGCGCGGAGAAGCCCGCCGGAAACACCGAATTGATGAATAATTTTGCACTCAAACAAGTCACGCGGTGTGGGGCGGTGGGTCATTGCCTTTTTCATGCGTCCTGCCCCTCAGAGCGTGTCACACAGGCTTTCAGGACATACCTGGCATGTGAGCCGCTGAAAGGCCCGCCGTGGGCTTCTGTGACGGTCTCAATCGGCACGCCCAGCGCGCGCAAGTTATGGACATACCCGCTCCAGCGGGGGCCGGGGGTGTCGATTGGGGTGCATCCTTGTGAACCCGCCGCGACAAGGCACTCCAACGCCCAGCGGTCACGGCCAGCGACAACAACGCTGCGGGTTTCGCCTTCTTTTAGGTGAATGATGAACGGGGCTTTGCCCCAAGGTGGATTGTCAGCCATGTGTGGCCTCCGTAGTTGATCTGCGAAGGCGCTGGGCGTATGTGAGACGGGTATCCTGGAAGATACACCCCCGCTCAACGTGCGCTGCGTCCGCGCAGATGGTTGAGCGGGCATTACTCCGTATGTGCCGCGATTGCGGCGTCGATATCAGCCTCGGCCCAATACAGGCGTCCGCCGATTTTTATGGGCTTGGGCAAGCGGCCAGCTTCAATATCGCGAAGAATGGAACTTCGACTACGATTGCCCATTTTGCCAGAAAGCTGCCTCAGATTAAGATAAAGCAATGATTACTCCAAGCTAGTTCGAATACACGTATTCAAACCCAACTCGTTCCATTGCGCTAACCCGCCGAAAAGAAAAAGTTCAGCGGGTGTCGAACACCCTCAAACCATTTTCGATTAGCTCTTTTTCCAAATCCTCTATGGTCGGGTCCGCAGGTGAGCGTTGTTCCATTGCCGGAGCTAGAGCGTTCACGGCAGGGTAGGCAAGATAAGGTTTCTCGCGCGCTAATCGACGTGCTTCGCCCTCATCCCTAACAATCCTCGCAGCTTGCTCAGGGGTTAGTTCCCGTTGATGAGGTTTGACCTCTGCACAAAAAAAGTCTACGTAAGCAATGTTGCTGCTGCAAACAAGAAAATTGTCCGCCTCGGTTTTTACCGGGCCTTCAGCGGCGCGGCGTATCCCGTAAAGCTCATGCACCCTTTCCACGATAGAAATCAAAAGGGTGTTGCGTTCAAGAACAGGCGGCTTGTCACCCCTTGGAGTTGGGCGTTTATATGTTCCGCTCAAGACCTCATAAGCAAAAACCTTAAGTGAGCCTCCCCCTTTGAATTGTTCCGCCCCTATGTTTAGGAAAACGGAGGAAACGCATGGCAAACAAGCGACCAAAGCCCGAAGAGATTGTCACAAAGTACGGCAGGTTGAGGTTCTGACGGGGCAAGGGATGCCACGTCTGGATGCGATCCGGCAGATCAGCGTAACTGAACAAACCTATTATCGCTGGAAGAAGAAGTACGGTGGAATGGGTACAG
>CALKJA010000207.1 GCA_937995865.1 uncultured Paracoccaceae bacterium
GGTCGTCGTTGGAGAATAGGTAGGGGTCCTCAATCGTGGCGTGCTCGGCGAAGGCGCGGAAGGGGTGGTAGCCGGTGATCTCTCGGTTCTGCCACTGCCAGATATGGGTCATCTCATGTGTAAAAAGCATGGCTTCATAAAGGCTTATCCGTTCCGGGTAGTCAGGGACGAAATCCTCAAGTGACCAACTTTCTGACATATACATTCGGTTAAACGCAACGAGTGCGGCGGGTGTGAGGGTAAGCGTCCCGGTCCGCGCGGGTACCACGCGTTCCTGACAGGTCACACGCGGGCGTGGTGGCAGATCCACGGTGAAGGATCGCAAGGGCGCGTCATGCACCAGCCGCACCTGCGCTGCATCCAAGGACCCACCGAACAGATCGTTAACAATTGCCTCCTCCGGCGCCGTCAACGGACGCCCACAGGCGGTCAAAACGAGCAGACAAAGGAGAAACGTACGGGTCATTAAGGTCAAGTTTGGGCCGGAAATTCGGGCAGCACAAGGGATGCACAATCCATGCACATCCCATGCATACGATTTTGGACGCGCGCCGCTTAAGGATTTGAAGACGGTCCCAATCGGCATACAGCCTTTGGTAAGGTTTCGCGGTTTGTGAATTAGGCAACGATGCCCAAGGCCAAAGCGTCAAAGACAAAGCGCCTAGGACTTCTTGGTTCAATTCATCCGCTGGAGATCCTCTACGGAACGCTGCTGCATGCCCGCGTTGGGCTGCTGCAGCGCGGAGATCAGGCTGTTTAGCCGGGTCATTGCGGCCGCGACATGGGTCACATCATTGCCCTCGCACAACATGATCAGCTGCATATGAGTTTGCCCGCTCATCCCGGCACTGTCGCAAACAAGCGCGGTCATCAAGCGGCGTTCATGCTCGGTTACGATATTGCGGCAAGATGGGCATGACGGGCTATTGAATGAGAAGACAGAGCGCCGCGAGAGGCGCATGTGATGCAGAACCTCAAGCGTGCTTGACGCAATCTGCGGCCCAAGAACCGGACCAAACGCATGATCGGCATCCGCTAAGGCGGCCATCCAACCAAGGCAGACCGGATGCGAGACGCTTTGCATAAAGTGCCGCACGATGCGCAAGATGACTTGAAAGTCTGTGCCCAAACCCAAATCGGTCAGCTTGGAGTCCTTATCCTCCATTTTGCGCCCGCAATCGGATGATGTTCGATTGTTCATTCTGCTATCCCG
Organism: uncultured Paracoccaceae bacterium; assembly: GCA_937995865.1. Taxonomy (GTDB): domain Bacteria; phylum Pseudomonadota; class Alphaproteobacteria; order Rhodobacterales; family Rhodobacteraceae; genus Shimia_B. The sequence continues at coordinate 1,214 of CALKJA010000207.1, forward strand.
TGCCTTGCCTGCGGACTTGGCAGCCCGCAATTGATCTCAGGTTTCTGAGCTCATGGGTCTAATTTTTACCGGGCGGTGGGGCTTGGTGGGATATATCTGACAGATTTAGTCAAATAAGGGAAGAGTCAAGTTTCGGTCGTGGTTTTTCGGCGGATCGTGGTTGGCACGTATGGTTGATTGAACCTTGTGCCCAATGTCACGCTCGAAGCGGAAACCGCTGCGCTTCAAATCTCTTTGAACACAGCGGCCTGCGTGACTGATGCGCGCGTGCTTGACTATCTCTACCGTGAGCGATTGGAGGCATGGAGGTTGGTGAAACTTGCAAAAGCCCCAATTGCGCAGCTTTTACGAGCAAAGGGCGGGGCGCAGCAGCTCAAACAAAAGACACCCCGCTTAACCAAAAGCTGGGGTGTCTCAGAAAGGCTGTCTAAATTTGAGCTGACCCTAAGGGCCGATGCCCGCAGGCGCTCTTAGCGCCGGCGGTCCCGGCGTGAGCTCATGGGCTGGAAGGCAACGCCAACATGTGCCTCGCAATAAGGTTTGCCGGCTTGTACGGGCAAGCCGCAGAACCAGAAATCTTCGGTCGCGGGGTCGCCAATGGGCCATTTGCAGGTCCGCTCGGTCAGCTCCATAAGGCTGATCTTCTTGGCGCCTTTTTCAACTTCATTGACCTTGGCGAGCACCTCTGGGCTGATCTCGTTGGCCGACGGTTGCGGCGGCAGGGGCTGGCCCGCAGGGATGATCTTACGAGCTGCCGCGCTCATGGTGCGTGCAGGTGGAGCGGCGCTTTCGGTTTTGGGCTCTGGCCTTGGCTCGGGCTTGGCCGCGACTTTTTCAGCGGGCTTCACTTTTGGGGCCATTGTCGTGGTGGCAGCGGCGGGCTTGGCCTCTTTCTTGGGCGCAGCTTTCGCTCCGGCACCGGCACGGTTTGAAAGGCCAAGGCGGTGCACCTTGCCAATCACAGCGTTGCGGGTAACGCCGCCCAGCTCTTTGGCGATGACAGAGGCGGATTGACCCTCCCCCCACATCTTCTTGAGAATTTCGACGCGGTCGTCTGTCCAAGACATGACGGTCTCCTGCTCTTACGCTTGGCGGGCGATAGCGCCCGGATCTCTACCTGTGCTTGACGTGCGGGGCGGGTCGGGCCATGTGGCCCTACACATCCTCGCGCGGTGTCAGCGTCCTGTTATAGGCACCGTAGGCGCGGGAAACAACACGCGAACAACCCTGAGGTGGCGAAATGTCCGTCAAAAACCACGCAAAGCACACGATGGGCAGCCGTCGCTTTGGTCGGGTGAACTGGTTGGGGCTCGCCACGTTGATCGAAAGGGAGTGCCGCCGCTTCCTTGCGATCCCCACTCAAACGGTTCTCGCGCCGCTTGTGACGGCTGGTTTGTTCCTGATGATATTCTCAATTGCGTTCGGGGAAAGCCGGGGTGAAGTAATGGGTGTGCCATTTGTTACCTTCCTTGCGCCGGGGCTGATGGCGATGAGCGTGATCCAGAATGCATTTGCCAATACCTCAAGCAGTTTGATGAGCGCCAAAGTCATGGGCAACATCGTTGACACGCTGATGCCGCCTCTTTCGGGCGCAGAACTGGCAGCGGGGTATTTGCTGGGCGGTGTCGGGCGCGGGCTTTTGATAGCGTGTGTTTTGATGGCCGCAATCTGGCTGGTCCTAGGGCAGGGTTTGACCCATCCGTTGGCCGCCCTTGGATTTGTGTTTCTTGGATCGCTCTTTATGGGAGCGCTTGGTCTTCTGGCTGCGATGCATGCAAAAAAGTTTGATCAGATGGCGGCGCTAACGAATTTTGTGGTGACCCCGTTGGCCTTTCTTTCGGGCACATTCTACAGCGTCACCGCACTGCCGCCGATGCTTGAGGCTGTGACCCGCGCTAATCCAATCTTCTATGTCATCGACGGGATGCGTTGGTCTGTGTTGGGCCAAAGCGATAGCTCACCTATTTTGGCAGCGACCGTGCTCGTTTGCGCGACCTTGCTCCTCACTATCCTTGTATGGCTGGGCTTCAGGTCTGGCTATCGACTAAAGCCATGACCCGGGTTCGTGATGCAAAGGGCGGATGCCTGTGTGGCGATATCCGGCTGGTTGCCCGCGGGGCGCCTTTGCGCGTGGGTCTGTGTCATTGCCTTGATTGCCGTAAGCATCATGGCGCTTTGTTTTACGCCGCTGCGGTCTTTCCCGCCGCGCAGGTCAGCATCACAATCGCCCCGGGTGGGCACGTTCGCTCCTATGAAGGCCGCCATTTTTGCGAGCGCTGCGGATCATCCGTTTTTGCGAAAACAGGAGACGAGATTGAAGTGCATCTTGGCAGTCTGGACGCGCCAGATATGTTTACCCCGAATTACGAGCTTTGGAGCAAGCGGCGTGAAGAGTTTTTGCCGCCCTTTCAGGATGTGGTTTCCAAAGACAAAGGCTAAGCAAATATAATGCGACCATTTAGGCGTTCAAACTGTACAATGGGGTGCATCTCTGAACGGATCCCTGAAACAACCCTGAGGGTCGCATTGTTGTTTCGTACACTTTACACGTGCCTGGGAAAATGTAGAAAAACGGCGACAGGACGGATTTTTTCTATGATTGCATTGACGCGTGTTGCGGCTCTTATATTTCTTGCGATTGCTCCGAGTTTTGCGATGGCACAACCTTATGTCGAGCTTCCTAAAACCTAAGTGACGTCTGACTGGATGGGTGGAGGCGGCAGTTGGGGCACTAAGAGAGCCACAATTAGTCTACGGGTCGGACCCTATGTGCGGGCAGATGGAAGCTTGGTGCTGTGTGGCGCATTCCAGTTTCGCGGAGGCAATGCTGGCGGACGCTCCCGCGCTGTGATGCGCGCGTATTCTTTGTTCATGAATGGCCGCTCAGTGGTGCGCGACTTTGGCTGGATGACCATTGTAAGCAGTCGCCGTTCCAGCCTCGTTGGAGCCGACGTGGCATGTCGTGCCTACCCGGATGTTAAGGTTCCTAAGGACGCAGTTTTTGGGCTAAGACTGGGTAAGACGCGCTTCTAATCCGCAGTTACTGCGCTGCTCGTTTAAAACCCGTTGGCCTTTGCAAAGACAAAGGCTTCCCATTGCGCCATTCGCCTGCTATCCCAACTCGCATGAACACACATGTACCACTCCGACGCCAACAGCGACGTGCCCGCGCGTAACGGATTCCCGTGTTCGATGGTGGCTCTAACGCCACCGACCAATTCATCAAATTGTTGACATAAGACGCCCGGCTGGTCACGGCTTGGTTTCTCGATAAGCGAAAAGGGCTTTTGCCATGATCCCGTCTATTCTTCCGACCTATAACCGGGCCCCTCTTAACTTTGTCAAAGGCGAAGGCAGCTGGTTGATTGAGGCGGACGGGCGACGCTTTTTAGATATGGGCGCAGGGATTGCGGTGAATTGCCTTGGCCATGCCGCGCCAGACCTTGTTGAAGCGCTGACCGAACAAGCAGGCGCGCTTTGGCATACGTCCAATCTTTATGGCATCCCGCAGCAACAAAAGCTTGCAGATTTGCTGGTTGAGCACACATTTGCGGACACGGTCTTTTTTACCAATTCCGGCACCGAGTGCTGCGAATTGGCGGTGAAGATGGCGCGCAAATACCATTTTGAAAAAGCTGCGCCAGAGCGGGTTGAGATTATCACGTTCTCGGGTGCGTTCCATGGGCGCTCCTCCGCCGGGATCGCGGCGGCTGGATCTGAGAAGATGACCCATGGGTTTGGCCCGCTTTTGCCCGGCTTTGTGTCTTTGGATTTTGGCGATCACGATGCCATTGCTGCCGCAATCACGGATCACACCGCTGCGATCCTTGTGGAACCTGTGCAAGGTGAAGGCGGTATCCGCCCGCTGCCCGATGTCTGCCTCAAAGGGCTGCGCGATTTGTGCGATTCGCATGGTATTTTGCTGATCTTGGACGAAGTGCAGTGCGGTGTGGGGCGGACTGGTAAGTTCTTTGCCCATGAATGGGCGGGCATCTTTCCCGATATTATGATGGTTGCCAAAGGCATCGGCGGCGGATTCCCCCTTGGCGCAGTGCTTGCCAGTGAAGAGGCCGCCAGCGGCATGACGGCAGGCAGCCACGGCAGCACATACGGGGGCAATCCATTGGGCTGTGCCGTTGGTGCCCGTGTGGTTGAAATCGTCAGCGACCCTGCTTTTTTGGCGGATGTGAACCGTAAGGCCGGGCGGCTTCGGCAGGGGCTTGAGGGGCTTGTTGCCTCATACCCTTCGGTTTTCGAAAGCGTCCGCGGCAGCGGGTTAATGCTTGGTCTTGTGTGCAAGGCCGCGAACACTGAGGTGGTCGCTGCAGCCCTTGCGCAGGATTTGCTGACGGTAGGGGCGGCCGATAACGCTGTGCGCTTGCTGCCTGCGCTCAACATACCGGACACCGATATTGATTTGGCGTTGGCCCGGCTTGATGCGGCTGCAAATCAGGTTGCAAACAATGGCTGAGTATACCTTTCGGCCCATAACGCGCATCGATTTGCCAATGTTTCGCGCTTGGTTGGGCAACGCGCATATAGAAGGCTGGTGGGGCGAGGGCGGCACCGAGGCGCGGCTTGTTGAAGAAGATCTGGAGGCGGATCGCGTGGATATGCGGATCGTTGAGACGCACGGCACACCGTTTGCCTATATTCAGGATTACAATGCCCATGCGTGGGACGCGCCTCAATTCGCAGATCAACCGCAAGAGGCCCGCGCGATTGATACATTCCTTGGTGATCCGGAGTTTTTGGGGCAGGGTCACGGCGCGGGCTATATCGCGGCGCGCCTTGCTGAGCTGCGCCGCATCTACCCCGCGATCCTTACCGATCCGGACCCAAAAAACACCCGCGCGATCGCGGCCTATACACGCGCCGGTTTCCGCCCTTTATCAATCCGCCCTTGCGAAGACGGCGATCCGGTTCAGGTGATGATCCACCCATGATCCTTATCGATCCCCAAATACACAAATTCAGAGCGCAAACAGAAGCGATCCCGATATGACTGATTTTCTTGATATTCACACAACAGACCAATCCGACCTGCAGGCAATGATCGCGCAAGCACGCGCCATGAAGGATGCTCGCGCCGGATTTCACAAGGGCATGCCAGATGCGGAGACGCCGCTCGCAGGCCATATGGTTGCACTGATCTTTGAAAAACCCTCAACCCGAACGCGCGTTAGTTTTGATGTGGGTGTGCGCCAGATGGGCGGCCAGACGATGGTGCTCTCGGGCAATGACATGCAGCTGGGGCATGGTGAAACCATCGCAGATACCGCCCGCGTGCTTTCGCGCTATGTGGATCTGATCATGATACGTACGTTCGAAGAAACAACCCTTCTTGAGATGGCCGAGCACGCAACAGTGCCCGTGATCAACGGGCTGACAAACCGCACCCATCCCTGCCAGATCATGGCGGATGTCATGACATTTGAAGAGCACCGCGGCCCAATCAAAGGCAAGAAAGTGGTGTGGACAGGCGACGGCAACAATGTCTGCGCGTCTTTTCTGCACGCCGCTGGACAGTTCGGATTTGATCTGGTCTTTGCCGGTCCCCCGACGCTAGATCCGGAGCGTGAATTCATCGAAGGTGCGCGCTCAAAGGGTGTAAATGTTGAAATTATTCGCAACCCCGAAGAGGCCGTAAAAGGCGCGGATCTTGTTGTGGCAGACACATGGGTTTCCATGCATGACAGCCAAACAACAAAAGAACGCCGTCACAACCAACTGCGCCCCTATCAAGTGAATGAGGCGCTTATGGCGCATGCCAAACCCGACGCTCTTTTCATGCATTGTTTGCCTGCGCACCGAGAGGAAGAGGCCACCAGCGCTGTGATGGATGGGCCCAATTCCGTAATCTTCGATGAGGCTGAAAACCGGCTGCACGCTCAAAAAGCGATCATGCGGTGGTGTCTTGGCGTCTGATTTTCTAAAGGGTACAAAATTCTTGGAATAATTTTCCCCTGCGGGGCGGTGGCCGCTTCGCGGGGGAAGACTTTTGCAAAAGTCTTGGGCGAACAGAAATCTGTGTATGTAAATTCACGCGCGCAAGAGGTTTAGATCCTGTTTCAAGGGTTGCACCTAAACCCACCCATGTTGGCAACATAAGCCGATGCTGCCACGGTGCACGCAAACCAATTGGCGTAGCTTCAGCGCCACAGGCGCATTTTCAACATAGCCCTCTCCGCCCCAGCGTGTTTAAACTTTCCAAGCAATTGGCAGGAGGCAAGTATGACTACAGCATCGATGGGCGTAATCGGCGTCGGGACAATGGGGAGTGCGTTGGCTCTCAATATGGCTGAGAAGGGCCATAACGTTGCGCTCTACAATTTGGACTTAAAGACAATCGACGCGCTGATTGAGAGCGCGGGGGAGCTGGCGCCCAAGCTCAAAAAGACTGAGAGCATCGAAGCTTTGGTCACCGCGATGCCATCGCCGCGCGCAATTTTGCTGATGGTGCCTGCTGGCAAGCCAGTGGACCTGTCCATTGATGCACTCCTTCCGCATTTGGAAGAAGGCGATACGATCATCGATGGTGGCAATAGCGATTTCCGTGAAACGCAGCGCCGCACGGCCCATGTGGAGGCTGCAGGATTTCGATATCTTGGCGTTGGCGTCTCCGGTGGAGAAGAGGGTGCACGACATGGACCGTCGATGATGGTCGGTGGCACACCCCAAGCATGGGAGCCGATTCAAGAAGTGCTCGAAGCCATCTCCGCGAAATTTGAGGGTGACCCTTGTGTTGCGCATTTGGGGCCAGACGGTGCGGGCCACTTTGTGAAAACGGTTCACAATGGGATCGAATATGCGGATATGCAATTGATTGCAGAGGTTTATGGCCTGCTACGTGATGGTGAAGGGCGCGCTGCCCCCGATATCGCGCCGCTCTTTAAGCGGTGGAACGAAGGTGCGCTGCAGAGCTACCTGATTGGGATTACCGGGGAAGTGCTAGCCGCGACCGACCCCCAAACCGGCAAGCCGATGGTTGATGTGATTGTTGACAAAGCCGGCCAAAAAGGGACGGGCCGTTGGACAGTGATTGAAGCGATCCGTATGGGGCAATCGGCCTCGATCATCGAAGCGGCGGTCGGCGCGCGGGTTTTGTCCTCTGAGCGTGACACGCGCCAGATTGCCGAAGACATCCTCAAGGATGCATCGGGCTGTGATGTGGTGGATCAGTTTGACGAAGCCGATCTTGAAAGCGCGCTTTTGGTTGGCCGTATCCTTGCATACGCCCAAGGGTTCCGGATCTTGAAGGCGGCTTCAGACGAATTTGGCTGGGATATCGACTATGCTCGTGTGGCTGAAATCTGGCGGGCGGGCTGCATCATCCGTTCGTCTCTTCTGGATGATATCGCACAGGCGTTCCGCGGGGATTTGCCGGACGATAGGTTGATTCTGTCTGACCATTTTGCGCCACTGATCAACGAACATATCGCGCCACTGCGTCGTGTTGTGTCCAAAGCTATTCTGTGCGGTTTACCTGTCCAAGCGCTCGCCTCTGCGATTGCATGGTTCGACGAGATCCGGCAAGCGCGCGGCACAGCGGATTTGATTCAAGGACAACGTGATTTCTTTGGCAATCACGGCTTCGAACGCCTTGATGCCGAGGGTGCACATCACGGGCCCTGGTAGCGCATCCGGAGCGGGCGGGATCGCCTCCGGCGGGAGTGTATTTGGACAAAAGAAAGCGGCAGTTACGTTCTTTTAACCAATCTTCCGGCAGAGTTACCCCACGGTACAGGCGGGAGCGCCGATGACCGTGACATGAGAAAGGCGTGGTTGCAGTTTGGGACCACACCGGGGAGGGGCGCTGCTCCTCCCTTTCTTTTGTCTATATCTACTCCGGGGAGTGTGAGGGGCCGGCCCCTCACGGGTGCAACAGGACCAAAGCATCAGCGGCGGCGTTTGGCGCGGAGTGTCGGATCCGCTTGTGTGGGGTCTTCGGGCCACGGGTGTTTAGGGTATTGGGCGCGCATGTCTTTGCGAACATCTGCATAAGACCCGGCCCAAAAACCGGGTAGATCTTGTGTGGTTTGCACCGGCCGCTGGGCCGGTGAGAGCAAGGTTATGAGAAGCGGTTGGCCGGCGATCTTTGGGTGATGTATCTGGCCAAACAGCTCTTGAAGCCTCAGCGAAACGGTTGGCGGTTCGGTACTATAGTCAATCGGAATTTTGCGACCCAATGGCGTTGTGAAATGCGGGGGGCATGAAGTGTCGAGTTTTTGCGTGGCATCCCAATCTAGCATCGCACGCAATGCTGGAAGAGGGTCAAACTGGCGCCATTGGCTTGCCGTGGTAACGCCAGACAGGTGGGGCGCAAGCCAGCTTTCAAGGGTGTCCAGAAGATGGGCGTCGCTGAACTGCTCCAGCCCCGCACGTAGGGCGCGGGATTGAAACCGTACGGCGGCGTCTGAAAGGGCGAGGCCAAGCAAACGGATGCCGTTGCACATCGCTTGGGCCAGCGCGTCGGGCGGGGCATCTTGCCACGCCGCATCAGACAAGGCCAAAGCGCCTAGCCGTTCTTGCACGCGCGCCAAGACACGCCCATCGCGGCGGGACCAGTGGCAGCTGTGATGCAAGGCAAGCGACGCCGCAAATGTATCGCGGATTTCAGTTTCAGTCACCGGCACGGCCATTCGGATCAACGCATCCTTGGTTTTGCCATCGGTTTCCAGCGCCACGATATAGGGCGTGTTTGCCATCGGGTCCGTATCTGGCAGCAGTGCGCCTTTCCCACCAGATAGCAAATAGCGCGGCGCATCGCCGGGTCGACGCTGCCCGATCCTGTCTGGAAAAGCCAAAGCCGCCGCTATCCCGGGCCCAACAGGCGGCTGCTTAGGGGCCATCCGCGCAAGCCGTTTCGCCTCTTGCTTGATTTCAGACAAGGCTGCGTGCCGCAGAGGGAGGCGGCGTTGGGACTTAAACCGCGCAGTGTCTTTGATCGCTTCGAGCCGCAAAGACAGGGCCCGATCTTGCGTTTCGATGGGATCGCGTGATTGGAGCAAAGCGGCAAGCGGGGCGGCTTCTTGTCCAGCTTTCAAAAGCATATGGCCCAGTCGTGGGTGCAGAGGTAATTTGGCGAGCGCTTTGCCATGTTCTGTCAGTCTGCCCTGCGCCAGGGCACCAAGCTCCGTGAGAAGGGTCCGGGCCTCGGCCAATGCGGCCTCGGGTGGGGGGGTGAGAAAGGCGAGATCGCCCTCGTCGCTGCCCCATTGTGCGAGTTCAAGAGCAAGTGGCGCGAGGTCCGCAGCTTCGATTTCAGCGGGTGGAAAGGCGGCCAAAGCGCCTTCTTCGCCACGGGTCCACAGGCGCAAACAGTCGCCTGCTTGCACGCGGCCGGCGCGCCCTGTGCGCTGGGTTGCTTCGGCGCGGGTCACACGCTCTGTTACCAAGCGTGAGAACCCAGACCCCGGATCAAACCGCGCGCGCCGCGCCAGCCCTGCATCAATGACCAGGGTGATGCCTTCGATTGTCAGCGAAGTTTCCGCGATAGAGGTCGCCAACACAACCTTGCGCCGTTTCGAGGGCTGCAACGCGCGCTGTTGGTCTTTGAACGGCAGTGCCCCAAAGAGGGGCAGGGCATCCATATCCTGTGGCAAATCCAGCGCTGACAGCGTGCGGCGAATTTCGGCCTCTCCCGGCAGGAAAACAAGCGTTGAACCGGGCGTTTCTTTGGCGGCCTGTGTGATATGGCGCGCAGCCCAAGGCTCAAGCCGGTCGCGTTTGGGGCGCGGGGCATCCACGTGGCGGATTTTAACCGGAAAGGCGCGACCCTCAGCCGTGAGAACCGGGGCGTCATCCAGCAATTTGGCCACTGGGGCTGCGTCAAGCGTGGCGGACATCACAAGCACGTGCAGATCATCGCGCAGCGCCTGCCTTACCTCCCATGTGAGTGCGAGCGCAAGGTCAGCGTTCAGAGACCGCTCGTGGAATTCGTCAAAGATCACACAGCTGACGCCGGGCAGCTCTGGGTCCGAGTGAAGCATGCGGGTCAGGATGCCATCCGTGATGACCTCAACGCGGGTGCCTGCCGCGCTGTCGCCGCGCATCCGGTAGCCAATGCTCTGGCCCACCCTTTCGCCTAAACTTTCCGCAAGGCGCAGAGCGGCGCCGCGCGCGGCAAGGCGACGGGGTTCCAGCATCAAGATCTTGCCGGGGATGCTTTCCATCAAAGCCAGCGGAACGCGGGTTGTTTTGCCCGCACCGGGCGGCGCTTGCAGGACGGCACGGCCGTGCTTTGCCAGTGCCGTGACCAGCGCAGGCAGAAGCGGATCAATGGGAAGGGCGGGGCCGCTGAGCATGGGATGCAGGTCTAGGGAGCGACGGCGGGTGACGCAAGCGTTGCAACAGCGCCGGGTTGATACTGGACGTCAGGCGCAATCCGCCGCACAAACTGAATATGACCGATCTTGCCCCAAAAGTGACCGCCGGCAACCGCCGCGCTTTGGCCCGTGCTATCACCCTGATTGAAAGCGGGCGGGCCGATCACCGTGCGCAAGCTGCTGAGTTGCTGGCCGCTTTGCCTAAGCGCGAAGCGCTGCGGATCGGGCTTTCCGGGACACCGGGTGTGGGCAAATCTACGTTTATCGAAAGCTTCGGGCTCATGCTGGTAGAGGCAGGGCTTCGGGTTGCCGTGCTGGCTATTGATCCGTCTTCGGCGCGGACGGGTGGGTCTATTCTGGGGGATAAAACCCGGATGGATCAGCTTGCGCGGCACCCTATGGCGTTTATCCGCCCGTCGCCGTCGCAATCCCATTTGGGGGGCGTTGCAAGGCGTACAAGGGAAGCCGTGGTCGCCTGTGAGGGCGCGGGCTTTGACATTGTGCTGATTGAGACTGTGGGTGTGGGCCAGTCTGAGACAATGGTGGCCGAGATGTGCGATCTCTTTGTGCTATTGTTGGCGCCAGCAGGCGGGGACGAGCTTCAAGGGGTCAAACGCGGGATCATGGAAATCGCCGATTTGATCATTGTGAACAAGGCAGATGGCGAGTTGCGCGCCCAGGCCACGCGGACTTGCGCGGATTACGCAGGCGCGCTGCGATTGTTGCGCAAGCGGCCGCAAGACCCCGATGGATTTCCCAAGGCCCTTATGGTTTCGGCCTTGGAGGCGGACGGGTTGGAGCCTGCATGGCTCGAAATGCAGACGCTGCTCGAATGGCGTCGTGATACAGGAGTTTGGTCTGCGCGGCGTGCTGAACAGGGTGCTTTTTGGTTCCGTGAGGAGCTACGGCGCGGCATTGAAGCGCGGGTGATGGCCCAAGGGGCCAGTGACGTAGACGCGTTGGAGGCTCAGGTTCGGACGGGCAAACTTTTGCCGGGTGCCGCCGCTGATGTGGTTTTGGCGAAGCTTTTTCCCTGACACTTCAGGCAGGCCGGTGGGACAGTCGCTGTTTGCCATTCGGCAAATGCGCCCCGCCCACCGTCCCTCCTTCTGCCCCGCGCCATTCCGATCGCGTAAATTACCGTTGCGTAAACAGGCGCTCCATCGCATGCTCTCTTGCATCGGCCAAACAGCGGGCGCTCATATTTCGGGCGGTGTTGAAGAGGCCCATCTAAAATTGGAGACCCGCGCATGGCCCTGACACCGCAGCAAGAAGATTGGCTGACACGGCATGTCCTAGGCGCGCCTGCTGAATTCCCGGCAGCGTCTGCTGAGGGGGCGATGGCCCGTCAGGTGGGTGACAATGAAAAAGAACGCGCCGCCAAAATGCGCACCGAGGCGCAAAAGCTGCGCGCTGAGGCCGCCTTGGATAACGATGTTAACAAGATCGCTTTGGCTCAAGAGAAAGAGGCCAAAGCTGCAGAGCTAGAGCATGTCTATGACGATGAAGACAAGCGGCTCGCGTTTCGCACTGACGATCCCAACCGCAAAGATCAAGACCATGTGGTGACCAGATACTACTCGGATGATGAGAGGGAGGCCAACACGCTTCGCCCCAATGCTGACGGGCAAATGGTTGATCCAGATGGCAATATCGTTGATGGCAATCGGCTTTATGCGATGGACGCAGAGACGGGTGAGCTTGTCATTGCGGATGATCAACCACATTCAAGGCTTGAGCATGTCGACCCCAATACCGGTGTCGTGACGCCGCTGGCAGAAAACCGCAACGGCATCTATGATAATAATAAGAAGAAAATGGTCGCATGGCCGGTGGATGCGAATGGGGACAAGGTGGAGCCAGATGCGCTTCCGCCGCATTTGAGCCCAGAATCCGCTGATGCTGTGCTAGCCGGCAGGAATCAAGGCGTCCGCAACACGCGCATGCACCATTCCACGATGCTTGGCGGCAAAATCGCAGAGGGTCACGCAGGTGCCGCCGGCGCGGGTGACGTAACTATGAAGGACGGTAAGGTGACTAAGGTCACCAATGTTAGCGGGCATTATAAGCCTGAATTCAAGCACTTGCTGCAAACCGTCGAGGCGCTGGTGGCGCAAGGAGCTATGCTGAATACCGAGCTCGTTGATCAGCATGGCCAACCGCTTGATGCCAAAACGGCGACCTTGCACAAAAAGACCGCAACGGCCTTTAACAAGATCGGCGCTCAAATCAAAACGCTGTTGGGTAAGCGTGATGCATTGGTCGATAATGACGATGATGACGATGACGATAGTGATGATGATAGCGCGCGCCAGCGGGATGCGATCGACAAAGAGATCAAGGCGCTTGCAGATAAAGCTCAGAAAGTTGAGCAGGCGCGCGCAGTGCTCCGCGATATCGGCGCTGGGCCGCGCAATGCGATCGCCGGGGATGTGGAATATAACGATTTCGAAGGCGCAGATGTACGTTCGCGGGGCGGGGCTAAGACAAATATGACTGCCGAAGAGCTATTGTCCGGCAAAGACGGCGGTGGGTCCAAGGTGGGCTACCGCGATACCAAGGGCCGAGATGCCTTGATGCAGTCTATCCGCGCCAAGGGT